>CACFSU010000005.1 GCA_902569055.1 uncultured Pelagibacteraceae bacterium
TAATATAAAATTTTACACAATTAATAAAGACACTTTTGGTAAAAAAATTTTTGGACAAAATTTTAAAAAACACCCTTATTATAAAAAATTTAAATTTGAAAATTTCAAATTTTTAAATTTTGAAATTAAAAAAATATATAAAATAAATTTGAATAAAAATTTATTTATATCTCCAAAAAAATTTAAAAAAAGAAAGATAAAAAAACCTCTAGCTTGTTTTCATACAAGAAATGTTCCTCACAACTGTCATAAATGGATTCACGAATATTTAATTCAAAAATTTAAATCTTTATTAATTCAGCCTTTAATAGGTCAATATAAAAAAGGAGAATATAAAGATAAAATCATAATGTCTTTAAATAAAAAAATTATAAATAAATATATAAATAAAAAAAAGATACATATAATCCCTTTTTTTTCATATCCTAGATATGCGGGGCCCCGTGAAGCAGCACTCCATGCATTAGTAAGAAGAAACTATGGTTGTACTCATATCTGGATTGGTAGAGATCATGCAGGATATAAAAATTTTTACAAAAAATTTGAATCGCAAAAGTTTTGTAAAAAAAATGAAATAAGATTAGGTATTAAAATCATTGCAAAAAAAGAACCTTATTACTGTAAATCTAAAAAAATAGTAGTTAATGATTGCACTTGTAAAACAAACTGTAAAATAAAAATTAGTGGATCAAAGATTAGACGATTAATATTAAAGAAAAAAAAAATACCAAAAATTTTAATGCTTCAATATTTATCGAAGAGATTAAATATGAAATCATTAATCAATTAATTTACTAAATTTGCAGCTACCCATTTATGAAATTGATGAGTTGGTAGATCCATTACTGCAGAAAAATTTCCTCCATTATAAACAGGAGAATTTCTACCCTCTTGCATCCCTTCTATAGCACTTACATCTTCCAACATAACTTCTTTCCAAAATCTTGAATTTTCTTTTCTTAATTCTTTAAATTCTTCACCGTTCGCACTTTCATTACCAACATAATACATTTGCATATGTTCTTTAGTTTTATTCATTGTTAAGGGTTCTAACCAAAAAACATAAAAATGATCAACATGTAAACCAATCATTACATTAGGAAATAAAGCTATATATTCAGAATTTTTTAACATTGTTTTTTCCCAGTTAGGAAAAGTATTAAATTTTTTGTTACCTTTTACTGGCTGTTCATATTTGTTACTACCTTGACCTGCAAATCTATTTGGTAAACCTTGAATATGATAATGATTATTTATGTTAGAAACTTTATTTAATTCATGATGAATTGTAGGTAAATGGTAACTCTCACAATAATTTTCTATAGCAAATTTCCAGTTACATTTTACTTCCAAATTAAAGTAACCATAATCATTTGAGTACACTATTAACTTTTGATCATCTTTATTAATGAATTTAGACCATCTTTGTTCAAGAGGTTTAATATACTCATCAAAGTCAATCTCATTTGAATTTATATTTATAAATATAATATCCATCCAAGTTTTAGTTTTTATTTCTTTTAAATTGCTTCTAGTTTTGTCAAACTTTTCTGATTTATGATTATTTAAACCACCAATATGAGGAGTCGCTACTAAATTACCTTCAAAATCATATGACCAAGAATGGTATGGACATCGAATAACATTTTTTAGGTTGCACGGTTCATCTATAAGTTTAAAACCTCTGTGGCTACATACATTATGAAATGCTCGAATACTCATATTTTTATCTCTAATTAATATCAAAGGAATCCCGAGTAGATTGTATGGTTTTACATCTCCGATATTAGGAATAGAGCTTCCGACTCCTACCACTGTCCATTTACCGCAAAATATCTTCTCTCTCTCGTAGGCCAAATAATTAGTGTTTGTGTAGCATTCATTTGGTAAACCATTAGCGATTTCTATAGGCTTATCTACATTATGAAGTTTTTCAATATCTAGTATTTCTAAGAGGGATAAATTTTTAAGATTTTGGTCCATAAAAAAAATTACCATGAGCATATTTTTTGGCAACAAATTTCGATTTGAGTAATGTTGAATTTCTTTGACAGCTTTTTTAAATAAGATAATGATCTGAAAAAATGAACTTTTCTTTGGAAATTAGTCCTAATACTGACCTTGAAACAGTCCCCTCAGTAAGTGATGTTTATATTACTATGTTGCCTGGAGGTGATTATAAAGACACAGCTAAAAAAGCTATAGAACTTAAAAATAAAGGATTTAATCCAGTTCCTCACTTCCCGGCTAGATCCATACAAGATGAAAAAAATTTAAAAGATTATGTTTCTAGATGTAAAGATGGTGGTGTAATACAAGCTTTAATTATAGGTGGAGGAAGAGAGCCAGTTGGAAAATTTGATAGTTCATTCCAACTATTGGAGACAGGTTATTTTGAAAAAATGAAGATAGGAATTGCTGGACACCCAGAGGGGAGTCCTGATATATCCGACTCAGATTTAGAAAAAGCTATGATAGAAAAAAAGCCTTATGCTGACTATATTGTAACTCAATGGTTGCTTGATCCTCAGCCTATTATAGATTTTATCTCTAAACAAAGCGTACCAGTGCATGTGGGAATTACTGGGCCTCTAAAAATATCTAGCTTAATTAAATTTGCTAATATTGTTGGAGCAAAAAATTCCTTAAACTTTCTTAAATCTAATTTTAGTAAGGCGTTAGATTTATTGAAACCTAGAGACCCTAATGATTTAATTGGGAAAGTTAAATCGCATACTGATTTTTTCCACATTTATACATTCGGCGGCTTGAAGGAAACTAACAAGTGGTTGAAGGAGAATAGTTATGTCTAAAGAATTTGACTATACTAAATTAAAACATGTTACTTCTGTTGATCAATCAGATAGAAAAGTACCATATAATTTAAGACAAAGTGGTCCAACTAAAGTTGAAATGCTAATTTCTACTAGGGTAAGAAAATCACCTTATTGGCATTTATCTATGCAGGCAGGTTGTTGGAGAGCTACTGTTTATAATCGTATTTATCATCCAAGAGGTTACGTGAAGCCAGAAGATGGTGGAGCAATGGTTGAGTACGATGCAATTGTAAATCATGTAACGATGTGGAACGTTGCAGTTGAAAGACAAATTCAAGTAAAAGGTCCTGATGCAGAAAAATTTGTTGATTATGTTATAACTAGAGATGCAAGTAAAATTTCACCTATGAGAGCTAGATATGTAATTTTGTGTAATGCTTATGGTGGAGTTTTAAATGATCCAATTCTTTTAAGAATTTCCGAAGATGAGTTTTGGTTTTCTTTATCTGACTCAGATATAGGCATGTATTTACAAGGTGTAAATGCTGATGAAAGATTTAATTGTACAGTAGAAGAAATAGATGCTTGTCCAGTTCAAATTCAAGGGCCAAAATCAAAAGCACTAATGAAAGATTTATTGGGTGATCAAGTTGATTTAGAAAATATGCCTTTTTATGGTTTAGCTGAAGTTAAAGTTGCAGGAAAAAGTTGTGTTATTTCTCAATCAGGTTTTTCAGGAGAAGCTGGGTATGAAATATATTTAAGAAATGCAACTTTATATGCAGATGATATGTGGAATGCAGTTCTTGATGCTGGAAAAAAACATAATCTAATGATTATTGCTCCTGCTCACCATAGAAGAATTCAAGCTGGAATTCTTTCGTGGGGACAAGATATGGATCAACAACATAATCCTTATCAATGCAACCTAGGTTATCAAGTTTCCTTATCAGGAAAAGGTGAATGGAATAAAAAAACAGATTATGTTGGTAAAGCTGCTTTAGAAAAAATGGGTGCAGAAATTAAAGCTGGAAAAAAACCATATAAATTACAACTAGTTGGATTTGAACTTGGAGGAAAACCAATTGAGGATTATGCTCCAGATTTTTGGTTAATATCTAATGAGGATGGTGGTGAACCTGTAGGGTTTATAACATCCCCTTGGTACCATCCAGAAAAAAAAATAAATATAGCAATGGGATATGTACCTTTCGATGGAACTTTAAATTCTAATGGATTTCCTAAAGGTAAAGTTGGAACTAAATATAAAGTTCATTTACCAGAAAAATATTCTGACACTCCAGGCCAACCTGTGGATGCAGTAATAGTAGATATTCCATTCAAAGAATCTTTCAACGCTAACACTAGAGAAGTTGTAAAAGGTTAGTATTTTTTGGGGGGATTATTCTCCCCCTAAAATTCATATAAGATTTCATAATCGTAATTTGCATTATCATAACACTTGCTTTAATAATGTATCTATTACCTGTTTCTTAAAAAGAAAAAATAAAGAAAAGTAAAAAATAAATGTTTGGAGAGTTTTTAAATATAATTTTTAAATCTATTAAATTAGATAAAACTTTATACAGTGAAAATAAAAATTTTGGTGAAGCCTCTATTTATTTTGCGGGTTTGATTATGATTTTAGATGGAATTGCTGGAGCAGTTGCAGCAAATACTATTGTTAAAACTGCTGTAGCAATGTCAGGTTTAACTGCAATATTAACTTGGTTAGTTTGGGCAATTTTTATTTTCGTAATTGGTGTAAAACTTTTTCCAGATAAACAAACAAAAGTGTCATTCAAAAAAGTTTTAACTGCAGTTGGTTTTGCTCATTCACCAGGAATATTAAGATTTTTTGCCGTAACTCCAGAATTAATGATTCCAATTATCTTTTTAACTCAATTTTGGATTTTTGCGGGATTAATTATCTCTACGAAACAAATTTTAACTTTAAAATCTAATTTAAAATCTTTTGCTGTTGTATTCTTATCATTCTTAATAATAGTATTTTTATCTGTTTCTTTTGTAATGAGTAGAATGAATGTTCTGCCAGTAAACAATATCTAAATTGGAAAAATAGTTTTTGAAACTCTACATGAATAACAGATTTTAAAACCTGTTAAAATTAAATTTTGAGAAACACTTTCATCTAATTTTTTACATTCGTCACAAATTCCATTTAAATCTTTAACATTGGTTTCATCTAAATCTATCTCCTTATAATCTTTAGTCATTATCATTCAAGCCTGCTCCAGCTGCACTTTTCTTTAAGCTATCACTTTCTTCTACAAATGTTTTTTCAGATAATTTATATAAACTTTTCCAATCTTCTTCACTAAAATTATCTTTATTTTCTAAAAAAATAATTTCAACATTTTTTGCATTAATTGGAAACTTATCACCATATGATTTAGAAAAAATCTTGATATTAAAATTCAATATAAATTCATACTCATCAAATTTATAATGAATTTTCTTTCCAATTATTTCTGAACTTCTGCTTAAAAATGGTAAAACTAAGAATGGATATGCAATATCATTTAATCTAATTTTTTCAAATTTTTCTAAAGTTTTAACTTGATCTAAAAAACTTATTCCAAAAATAATTGGACAATAAGGGTTTTTGTCAGATTGGTTATTATTACTAATCAAATTTAAATTTTCAAATTGATTGTTAGCTTTTGATTTAAAATATTCATTTAAATTTTTAATTCCTGCTAGACCGAATAACTCCAATAATCTAACTCCTTTTCCAATTTCTTCAGCTATACCCCAAGAATAACCAGCTGCTTTACTAGCTCGTTTTGAAGTTATTTCTATTTCACTTAAAGATTTCATTATTAAAAATTATAGACCCATTGTTGATCATAATTTTTTAATTCTCTAGGTAATGGTGCTCCCTGAAACATACAAATTCTAAGCCACTTGTCAGATCGTGGATCAAATTTTAAAGCACCAAAAAAAGATAACTTTAATCTCAACATATCTATTGGAACAACATTTTCTGCAATCGTATTATCTTGAATTTCAGCATAAGGAAATTTTTCAATTATAAACGCTCTTCTTACAACATGTCTTAAATTAGAATATTTAGCTAAAAATTTATCAATAGTTAAACTATTTTTAGAAATAATTAACTCTTCATATAATTTTTTAATATCTCTAGCTATTGCTAAAGGTTGTTCTAACTCAGAGCCCTGTTCTTCAAATCGATCGGAGTATCTTGGTTCTTCTTTATTTTTCGAAATAAACCAAAAATTTTTAATATTTTCAATTTTATTAAAGTCAATCTTTAGAATATTTGGATATCTTTTTTCAATAATATTTCTTAAATCTTCTATAGTTCTATGAGTTGGTATATTAAAATGTTTTTCTTCCTCTGAGCTCATTTTATTCACTAATGGTTTTAAAATTTCATCAAATGGTTCCATCATTATTGAAACAATATATTCTATACATTCATCACAAGTTTCTTTTTCTAGCCATAAATAGATTTTATTAAATGGATATTCAGTATCAAAACTAAATTTATTTTCTAAATAATTTATAGTTTTTTTTACATTATTAAGTAAAGAATTGATTTTTTCTAATTGATATTTGCTTTCAGTATTCCAACTTGTAATATTTTTAACAGAATTCCTTAAGCTCTTTTTGAATAAATTTATTTTATCATTTTCAACTTTTTTTATTTCTCTAACTTTTTTTAAAGCAGTTTCTCTACAAAGAATCCAATTATTTAATAATGTTGGATGATTAACAATAAATGGCGCCATTCCAAGTCCTGTAGAGTTGCCTATTCCTAATCTTTTAGAAATCTTAGGGTCTAATTCAACTGCAAATTTAGGATTTTTTGATTTTGCTATGTGATTAACTTGATCAAAAGTAAATTGTCTAACCAAATAAACTAACATCATTTCAAGTCTAAATGGACCATTAATTTCTTCTCTATTCTTGATTCTAAATCGATCAGCTAGTCCAAATTTACCAGAACCATAAACAGCTGTTGTTCTATAAAGATAGCCAACTTTATCTAATAGATCTAAATCTGGTTGCTTTCCATTACTTAAATTTTTAACAACATGATCAAAAACTCTTAATGATTTATTTGCTCTAGATAGAGCCAACTCTTTATAAGATAATCTTCCAATTTCTTGTTTTGGTACTTCATTTTTCAATCTTTCAACATCTAGTTTAGATGGAACCCCATCATATAAAGCAAAAGCCGCATCCCATTTCGTAGCTATAACTCTATCTGATCTTTCTTGATCACTAATTTTATTAGCAAAACAAATTAAAGAATATACTCTCTCCTTCTTTTTAAATGAATAAATAGCAGTTCCAAATCCATTTTCATTTAAATCAAATAAATCTTTTTTATATTCCCAGTCTTTAAATTCTTCTAAAAAGCTTCTTAGAAAAGACAATTTTGATTGATGAAATGAGCCTAATTTAGATAATTTCATTATTACATTTGGGTCTCTTAATTTTACTTCCATTTAAAATTTTTTATAAAAGTTGTACCAATTGTTACCGAGTATCCCATTAATCTCAGAATCTGAAAATCCAATTTTTTTTAAACCTTGCTCTAAATTAGAAAAACCTCTTGCATCTTGAAACCATTTTGGTTGTCTTGGAAAACCAGATTTATCTTTTGATCCTTCTCCAAAATTTTTATTTTTTGACCAAGTTCCATTTCTCATCCATTCGACCACTGAGTCTGGTTGATTTAAACATAGATCAGAACCAACACCAATATTTTTCACGCTTATAATATCAGCTGTTTTTGCTACCATTTGACAAAAACTATCTAAAGTACAATTAGAA
This sequence comes from uncultured Pelagibacteraceae bacterium, assembly GCA_902569055.1. Taxonomy (GTDB): domain Bacteria; phylum Pseudomonadota; class Alphaproteobacteria; order Pelagibacterales; family Pelagibacteraceae; genus Pelagibacter. The sequence goes on from CACFSU010000005.1 coordinate 7,605, forward strand.
TTATCTTTTAAATGATGTGGGTACAAAGAAAGACCCAACATTCCACCACTCTCCCCTAATGTTTTAAGTAAAGTGTCAGATTTATTTCTTTTTGCCGCATGCCAAAAAGTTGGGTTAGCATGAGTGATTGCAATTGGTTTTTCACTGAATTCGATTGCATCAAAAGTACTTTTTTCAGCAGAATGAGACATATCTACAACAATTCCTATTCTATTCATTTCTTTAATTACTTCTCTTCCAAAGTTAGTAACTCCACTATCAATTTTTTCATAACAACCTGTGGCTAGTAAAGACTGATTATTGTAAGTTAGCTGCATAAAACGACATCCTAGTTTATGAACTTTTTCAACTAAATTAATATCATCTTCAATAGGAGAACAATTTTGAAAACCAAAAAAAATTGCTGTTTTATTTTCTAAATGAGCTTTTTCAATATCTTTAAAGCTTTTTCCCATAAAAATTAGATCTGAATTTTCTTTAAAATAAGTATCCCATTTTTTTATTTCTGCTAATAATTCCTTATAATCTTCATGATAAACAATTGTTACATGAACTGCATCTAAACTAGCTTCTCTATTTATCTTAAATATTTCTCTAGACCAATTACAGTACTGAAGATTGTCTATTTTATAATTCATGATTTAGATTTACTAAACCATACCAACATGTTTTTTCAAATTCTATTAATTTTATTGAAATTTTAAGTATATTTTGAAATAAAGTTTATATTCAAAATTCATGAATAAGAATAAGAAACTTAATGTATCGATAGTTATGGGTAGTCAATCTGACTACAAAACTATGAAACTATCTGAAAAAACTCTAAAAAGTTTAAATATTCCTTTTGAAATAAAAATAATTTCAGCACATAGAACACCTAAAAGAATGTACGAATATGCATTAAATGCTGAAAAAAATAACATTGCAGTAATCATAGCTGGGGCGGGTGGATCAGCACATTTGCCAGGAATGATTGCCTCCTTAACTTCGATTCCAGTTCTAGGAGTACCAATTGAAAGTAAAAAATTAAAAGGTTTAGATAGTTTGTTATCAATCGTACAGATGCCTAAAGGAATTCCAGTTGGAACATTTGCTATAGGAGAAGATGGAGCTATTAACGCTGCTTTATTAGCAGCCTCAATAATTGGAAATAATAATATAAATATTAAAAAAAAATTAAAAAGTTGGAGAACTTCTCAAACTAAATCTGTAAAAAAAGTTCCAAAATAAAATGTCAGAAATTACCCTAGGTATTCTTGGAGGTGGGCAACTCGGAAGTATGCTTTCAGTTGCAGCAAAAAAATTAAATATTAAGACTGTTATTTACTCAGATGATCAAAAAGCTCCAGCTCAAAACTTTTGTAATAACTTTATTTATGCAAAATATAACGACCCAAATATAATTTATGAATTTGCAAAAAAAGTAGATTTTATAACATTTGAATTTGAAAACATTCCTTACGAAACTTTAAATAAATTAAACAAATTAAAGCCAGTTTCCCCTAAGCCATCTGTTAACAGATTAATACAACATAGATTAGCTGAAAAAGATTTTATAAATAAACTAAATTTAAGAACCACAAGATATGTTAATATTGAAAATAAAAAAGATCTTGAACCTTTGGTAGATTTTTTACCTGGAATTTTAAAAACTACAACTATGGGCTATGATGGTAAGGGCCAATACCTGATTCAAAATATGAAACAGATCTCTTCATTAGATATAGATTTTTCTAAAGAATATATCTTAGAAAAATTAGTAAAATTAAAAAAAGAAATTTCTGTAATTATTACTCGTTTTGGAAATAACAAGTATGAAATTTATGAGCCAATAGAAAATACTCATGAAGATCAAATATTAAGATATTCTAAGATCCCTGCAAAAATAAATGAAATTTTATTTAATCAATCTAAGGATTGGGCAATACAAATTGCCGAAGAACTTAAATATATCGGAACACTTTGTGTTGAATTTTTCATTGATAGAAATGATAATCTTTATGTTAATGAAATAGCTCCTAGAGTTCATAATTCAGGACATTTAACTATTAATGCTTACAATATAAGTCAGTTTGAAAATCATGTAAGAGCAGTTTGTGCATTAAAACAAACTCCTTTAAAAAAAATATCTAATGCTGAAATGATGAATTTAATTGGTGATCAAATCACTCCTTATCGACAAAAAAATTTTTCATTAAACGATAATCAATTCTTTTTTGATTATCTTAAAAATGAAATTAAAGAGAAAAGAAAAATGGGCCATTTAACAACTTTAAAATAAATGCTTAAATCTATTGAAGGAAACTTTGATCATCCAGAAGTTAATGAACTTCTAACAAAACATTTTATTGAGTTGCGAAAAGCATCTCCTGAAGGTAGCGCGCATGTTTTGGATATCCTAGGGCTAAAAGTACAATCAATAAAATTTTGGAGTTTATGGGAAAATAATCAATTAATGGGTTGTGGAGCTTTAAAATTTTTGGAAAAAAATCATGGAGAATTCAAATCTATAAGAATTCATGATAATTTTAGAAAAAAAGGTTATGGAATTAAAGTAATTGATCATTTAATTAATGAAGCAAAAAAATTAGATATCAAAAGATTAAGTATAGAAACAGGTGCTGGAAAGTTTTTTATTCCAGCTAGAAAATTATTTGATAAATGTGGTTTTAAGCCTTGTCGGCCTTTTGCCCATTACAAAGAAGATATAAATTCACTTTATTTAACCAAGCTTATAGACAACATTTAAGATAATAATAATGAATTAATTATCTATTTTGTTGACAAAACTCATTATTTTCTAAAGAAATCACAAATTACTTAATTATAAGTAATTAATTAATACAACAAAGAGTAAAAAAAAATATGAGTCTACAAGGAAAAGTAAAATGGTTCAATCCAACTAAAGGTTTTGGTTTTATTGAACGAGACGATAAAGAAAAAGATGTATTTGTACATGTTTCAGCAGTAAGAGATGCTGGCATGAACGGTTTAGATGAGGGTCAAGCTTTGACTTTCGATGTTGAAGATGGTCCTAAAGGTCCTTCAGCAGTTAACTTAAAAACTGCATAATTTTTACAATATCATTTATTGGCTATAGAATAATTCAATTCTAAATTAAGAATTGATTTATTTTTATAGCCAATAAACTATTCTACAATTAACAACAAATATAACTTAATTATGATTGGTATTTTAGGTGGGATGGGAACTCAAGCTGGTCTTGATTTTTGCAACAAGCTAGCTATTTTATATAGAGGTAAAATTGATCAAGATTACCCATTATTTTTACTTTACAATAAATCAAATATTCCGGGAAGGCCTGAATCGATAGGAATTCAAACAGGAGATATATTTAAAAAAGTTAATAATAAAAAAAATAAAAAAAAATATTTTTCTGTTTTAAAGAGTTTAGTTAATGGATGCAAAATACTCAAAAAAAGTAAATGCAAATTTATAGTTATTCCATGTAATACAGCACATTATTGGTATGACGATTTGCAAAAAAAAGTTAATTTTCCAATAATTAATATGCCTAAAGAAGTTTTTAATTATACTAAAAAAAAATGTAAAAAGAATTCAACTATTGGTTTACTTGCTACAGAGGGTACTTTAAAAACCGGTATTTATAATAAATTTTTTGATAAAGATTACAATTTAATTTTTCCAAATAAAGTTACTCAAAATAGCTCAGTAAATAAAGCTATAAAACTTGTTAAGATGGGAAAAGTTAAAAAAGCTAGTCAAATTATAAAACCTGCTATTAATTATCTAATTAAAAAAAATTGTAAAAAAATAATTCTTGGATGTACAGAATTACCAATAGCTATATTTGCATTTAAATCATTTAAAACAATTAAATCATCTAAAATATTTTTAGATCCTAATCTTATTTTAGCTTACGCTGCTAAGAAAAAATATAATAGATAACAAATGCCATCAAAAGAAAAGCCATATGTATTATTTGTGGCTGAACTAATTTACTTAGAAATTTGTGAAATAAAAAAAAAAAATCCTGACTTTTCAAATATTAATGCAATTGAAGCTTTTATTGATACAAAAAATTATAAAAAGATAAGTAGTGGTAAGTTTCATGAAGAGTTGATTAAAAAATTAAAAAAAAATAATTTTGTAGATCAAAAAACTCAAAAGAAAATACCAGAAGAAACAATTAAATTGCTTCACATTCAACAAGATATTATGATAAAGCAATTAATTCAATTTCCTAATTTATACTATGCTAAAAGTCATTATCCACTAGAAATTTCTCAACGAGCATTTAATCATTTATGGAGAATCTGTGAAAGTTATGAGTTATGGTGCAAAGAAACTAAGCAACAAAAATTAATAACTTTAAAAATTATTGATTAATATTTTTTAAATTTAATTTTTTTCTTGCCAATTTAATTCTTTTCTTAACTAATTCTCTAATTTCATTATCTAAATTTTTTTTATTATTTTTTTTTTTAATTTCATCTTTTACATAAACTAATGAACTTTTGCCGGTTGTTTCTTTAATTGAATAATCAATTAAATATTGTGTTCCTGCCTTATAAACATTTCCTGAAGATAAAATTGTCATTCCTGGACCAAATAAAGAAAACAAAGGGACAAAACCTGTTAAAAAGGTAAATGAAATTAGCATAAAAACAATTTTAATACTTTTAGATAGCATCGGATATATATACGTGATTTGGTCAATCGCCTCAATTAAGAAAAAGTTCAAAATACGCTTAAAAATATAAAAAAAATAATGAGTTTTAGACTATAAAATAAAATGATTAAAATATTTCCATTTATATTTATCATTCTTTGGTCATCAGCTTTTATTACCACAAAACCATTAATTGATAATAGCGATCCTTTTTCAGCTCTAGCATTTAGATTTATAATTGTAGCTATTGGATTTTTTCTTTATTCAGTTTTTACTAAAAATAAAATTATTATAAAAAGTAAATATTTAATAGAGGCATTTTTAAGTGGAATACTTTTTCATGGATTATATTTAGGTGGTGTTTTTTATTCAGTTTCAAAAGGAATGCCAACAGCTATTGCTGCACTAATTGTAACTCTCCAACCAATCTTAACTAATATCTTAAGTAATCCTATTTTAAAGGAAAAAGTTTCTTTCAATCAATGGTTAGGAGTATTTTTAGGTTTTGTTGGAGCCACTATGGTTATAGGTTTAGATATTGGTTCAAATATTCCTTTGTTGGGACTCATAGCAACTATTATTTCTTTAATAGCAATTACAATTTCAACAATTTGGCAAAAAAAGTTAAGTAATAATTTACCCTTATCAGTAAGTAATATGTATCAAGCTGTTGGAGGATTTGTATTTCATTTAATCATCATAACTTTATTTGTTGATCCTTATATTAATTTTACAAAAACTTTTATCTTAGCAATGACTCATCAAATATTATTAGTTTCATTTGGAGCATTTACAATATTAATGCTTTTAATAAAAAAAAATTCAGCAAGTAAAACTGTTTCAATTTTTTTTCTTATTCCACCTACTTCAGCTTTTATGGCTTGGATATTTTTAAACGAAAAATTAACCACACTTGATTTAGTAGGATTTTTGATTACTTCCATAGGAGTATATATTGCAACTAGGAATAGTGTAAATTAAATAATAATATATCCATATTCCATAGAGGCGTCAGTTATTGAATGATATAATGATTCACCGAAACTTCTAAGCCCAAATATTCTTACTTTTTTAGGACTATCAGAAATACAATCTATTGTAATTGTTATTCCATTATAAATTGAATTAGCATTATTTCCTTCTTTAAAATTATCAATATTTAAAGGACAACCTTTTTTTAAGACTTCATTCGTTAAATTTCCTTCAATCTCAATAATTATTTTTGAGTGAGAGAGATCAGTTAGAGCAAAATTTTGTTCATCAAATTTTTTTTCTTCTTTAGATAATAAATCTAATTTAGAAGAAACAACTAGCCAGTTATTTGGGCCAAACCAAAGAATTCGTGTATCTAAATTAGATGATACTTGCAAAGAATTTGGTAAAAATAAATTGTCAATTTGAATTTTATCGATATCATAAGTTGAATTTTTAAATTTAACTATTTGGAAAATTAAAATATTTGTTAATTCTGAAATTTTAAGTAAATTTTTTTCATTTTTATTTTCAAAATCTCCAAATTTACCTTTTTGATATACTAAATTTAAAGGTGATATTTGACTCATGATCTCACTCTTTTGCCTTCATGATCTACATAATGTGATGAAATAATCTCAACTTCTATCACTGTATTCTTTAATGGAGAAATTGCATAAAGTTTTTTACCAATCATATTTTTTCCATCTTTTACAATTGCTAAAGAAAATGGATTATTTTTTTCTACACTCCAACATGATGAGGATACGTGTCCTAATTTAGGGTTTGGAACCTTAGCGTTTTTATCTTCAACTAAATGAGAGCCTTCTGGTATGCTAGATTTTTTATCTAATGGTACTAATCCAACAATTTTTTGTCTATTTTCTTTATTAAATGCCTCTTTTTCCAATGATCTTTTACCTATAAAATCTTTTTTCTTAGAAACCAATCCTTCTAAAGAAACATCGTATGGTATGGTTCTGCCATCAAGTTCAGGGCCAGCAACATGGCCCATTTCAATCCTTAATGTAGACAGAGCCTCAGTACCATATGGTTGAATTTTAAATTCTTCACCTATTTCAATAATTTTTTCCCACATAGATAAACCATAATCAGATTTAATATTTACTTCATAAGCAAGTTCGCCTGAGAAAGAAATTCTAAAAATTCTAGCTTTTACTCCAAATAAATCTCCTTTCATATATCCCATAAAAGGAAGTTTTTCATTACTAACATCTAGCTTTGGAAAAAGTTTAGTTAATACATCTCTGGACTTTGGTCCAGCTATTGCAGCTCCAGCCCATTGTTCAGTTGTAGAAACAACATTTACATTTAACTCAGGCCAAACAATTTGAAGATAATATTCAAGATGTGATAAAACGTTTGCTGCCTGAGCAGTAGTTGTTGTCATGTGATAATGGTTTTCTGAAATTCTAGTTGTGGTTCCATCATCCATTACAATTCCATCTTCACGTAACATTACTCCGTATCTTGCTTTTCCTATTGGCAACTTTAACCAAGCATTTGTATAAATTCGATTTAAAAATTCTGCAGAATCTGGTCCTTTTATATCTATCTTTCCTAGGGTAGTTACATCACAAATTCCCACATGTTCTCTAACATTTTTTGCTTCTCTTTTTGAAGCTTCAAGTAAAGTTTCATTTCCTCTTTTGTAATATCTTGGTCTTTTCCAAGCACCCGCATCAACCCAAACTGCATTATTTTCTTGATGCCAATTATGCATTGGAGTTTTTCTCGTTGGCATGTATTCTTTTCCTATTTCTCTTCCTACTATTGTTCCAATCGTGATAGGTGTAAATGGTGGCCTAAAGGTAGTGTGGCCTACTTGCGGCACAATTTTTTTTTCAACATTTGCTACCAATTGTAAACCATTTAAATTACTGGTTCTTCCTTGATCTGTAGCCATACCAAGTGTTGTATACCTTTTGACGTGTTCAATTGATCTATAACCTTCTCTTAGTGCAACTTCTATATCTGAAACTGCTACATCATTTTGAAAATCGACAAATCTTTTATAATGTTTACCTTTTGGTAAAGGTGAGCACCAAAATTTATCATGAGAACTATATTTTCGTTCATTAGTATTTGGTAATTGTATTAAGTTTTCTTTTTTAGTAATTTTTTTTGAAACTTCTGAACCAATCTTAAAACTGCTTTTTAAAGTTTCTTTCAAAGTAAATGTTCCGTTAGATGCTCCTATTGAATTTTCATTTTGCTTTGATTTATCTGGAACGAAAGCATCAATTTTATCATCAAATCTTAATTTATTTCCTGATTGTGATGCTAAATGGACTGTAGGTGTCCAAAAACCTGAAACACAGATACTATCACAATCTATCGTTTCAATTGTTTCAAAATTTGTTTTATCTTTATTTAATTTTCCAATTGTTGCAGATTTTACTTTTTTATAACCATTAGCTGCAATAACTGCATAAGAAAATTTTATATTAATATTCATGCTTTTAGCTTCATTTATTAATTCAGAGTCTTGATCTTCTCTCGTGTCTAATATCAATGGTTCAACTGCATTTTTTTTAAATTCAATTGCAGTTTCGTAGGCGCTATCATTATTCGTAAAAATTATTGGTTTTTTTCCTATTAAAACTCCGTAAACCTTCATATATTCTTTAGCTGCAGCTGAAAGAAATACCCCAGGAGTATCATTGTTTCCAAATACAATTGGTCTTTCAATCGAACCTGTTGAAAGTAAAACTTCTTTTGCTCTTATATACCATAGTCTTTGTCTAGGAGTATATTTAGATTTTTTTTCTAAATGATCGCCTGTTCTTTCAAACATCACTGTCATATTATGATCGTAATATCCAAAAACTTGAGATCTGTTTTTTAAAACAACATTTGGCATCTCTTTCAATTCTGAAATAATCTTGTCTGCCCAAGCTTTTCCTGAAAGATTATCTATTGTTACCTCATCAGTTAAGAGACTGCCCCCAAATCTTGGCTTATCTTCAGCAAGTATTACTTTGGCACCATTTTTTGCCGCTGAATAAGCGCCGGCTAATCCCGCCGGTCCTGAACCAGTGACAAGTAAATCACAATACTCATATTTATGTTCATATCTTTCTTTGTCCTTTTCTAAAGAAGCTACACCTAAACCAGCAGCTTTTCTTATAAAAGGTTCATAAACTTTATACCAAAAACTTTTAGGCCACATAAAAGTTTTATAATAAAAACCCGCTGGAAAAAATTTATTTAGGAAATTATTTATTGCTCCAATGTCAAATTCAACAGATGGCCAACAATTTTGGCTAGTAGCTGATAAACCTTCCACAAGTTCAATTTCTGTTGCATTAATATTTGGTTCTGAATGACCATTAATTTCAACTTGCATTTTTGCATTTGGTTCATCCACTCCTGCCCCAAAAAAACCTCTTGGACGGTGATATTTAAAGCTCCTTCCAATTAAATGTATACCATTTGCTAAAAGAGCTGAGGCTAAAGTGTCACCCTTATAACCAATATATTTTTTTCTATTAAATTTAAATTCAATTGGTTCATCTCTATTTATAAGCCCCTCTCCTTTTATTCTAAAATTCTGACTCATTAAATATCCTCGTCTATTTTAGAAGTTTTATAAATTTCATGAGTAACTGTATCTCTTAAAACTCTGAACCATTGTCTACATCCTGCAATATGATGCCATAATTCTATATGTTTGCCTCTTGGACTTTTTCTTAGATAAACAAAATTATCCCAATCTTTATCACTAACATCTTTATTTAATTCTGGCCTTTTTACAGTTCCATCTCCTCCATAAGCAAATTCTTTTTGAGATCTATCCCCACAATGAGGACATTTAATATTTAACATTTAAGATATCCAAGTTTTAGTTCCAAGACCTTTTTCATCCAACAAGTAGCCTTTAGAAAATCTATTTAAACTAAATCCTTCATTTAATTCATGAACTCTATCTTGAGCAATTGTATGGGCAAATGTCCAACCAGAGGATGGAACAGATTTAAAACCTCCATAACACCAACCGCAATTTAAATACAAACCATCAATGTGTGTTTTATCAATAATTGGTGAACCGTCCATTGACATATCCATAATTCCTCCCCAGGTTCGAAGCATTTTTAATCTGCTTAAAAAAGGAAATAACGCGACACCACCTGTTAATACATGTTGAATAGTAGGAAGATTGCCTTTCTGCGAATAACTATTATAACCATCAAGATCACCACCCATAACCATTTCTCCTTTATCAGATTGACTAATATAAAAGTGTCCAGCACCAAAAGTCACTACCCCCTCTAATACTGGTTTAACAGGTTCAGAAACACAAGCTTGAAGTAAATGTGTTTCTATAGGTAAAGTCATATTAAGCTTCTCAGCTAAAATATTAGTACTACCAGCAACACAAAGACCAATTTTTTTAGTTTTTATATCTCCTCGAGAAGTTCTTAAACCCATAATTTTACCAGCTGAAACATCAAAACCTGTAACTTCACAATTTTGAATTATATCCACCCCCATCGAATCTGCTTGACGAGCGTAGCCCCATGCAACAGCATCATGTCTTGCTGTTCCAGCACTGGGTTGGGCTAAACCTCCAAATATTGGGTATCTAACATCATCTGAAAAATCTGCCATTGGTAAAATCTTTTTAACTTCATCTCTATTTAAAAGAGCCGCATCAATTCCATTTAATCTCATAGAATTTCCTCTACGTGCATAGGCGTTCATTTGTGCATCCGAATGAGCTAAATTAATTATTCCTCTTGGTGAAAACATAACATTAAAATTTAATTCTTGACTCATGTTTCTCCACAAATTCATTCCAAATTCATTAAATCTTGCATTATCATCATACATAAAGTTTGATCTAATTATTGTCGTATTTCTTCCTATATTGCCCCCACCGATCCAACCTTTTTCAATAATAGCTACATTTGTTATTTGATGCTCTTTAGCTAAGTAGTAAGCTGTGGCAAGTCCATGACCTCCACCTCCAATAATTACAACATCATATTCTTTCTTGGGAGATGGGTCTTTCCAGGCCAAATCCCATTTCTCATGATTAGAAAAGGCATTTTTGATTAGGCTAAATATTGAATATTTTTGCATGAACAAATTTTATAATAATGAATATAAATAGTTCATATTTTTTTTATATATAATTTTTAGATATTTCCAAAGGGCCTAAAAAGAGATACTAATCGACCAATTTTAATATTTATAAAGATCTTTAAATGAGTAAATTCAAAACAGATATCCAAATAGCAAGAATGGCAAAAATGAAACCTATAAAACAGGTTTTATCCAAACTAAAAGTACCAGATACTAGTTTTGCTTTTAGTCCTCAAGGAAGACATATAGCTAAACTCAATTTAGAATATATAAATACACTAAATAAAAAAAAAGATGGAAAACTTATTTTAGTCACTGCAATAAATCCTACTCCTGCGGGGGAAGGTAAAACTACAGTTTCAGTTGGTCTTTCAGATGGACTTAATAAAATTGGTAAGAAATCTATTGTTTGTTTAAGAGAACCAAGTTTGGGTCCATCATTTGGTGTAAAAGGTGGTGCTGCGGGTGGAGGTTATTCCCAAGTGGTTCCAATGGAACAAATTAATTTACATTTTACTGGTGACTTTCATGCAATCACTTCTGCTCACAATTTATTATCTGCTTTAATTGATAACCACATCTATTGGGGCAATAAATTAAATATAGATGTTAGGCGTGTAGTTTGGAATAGAGTGATGGATATGAATGATCGATCTCTAAGATCAATTGTAGTTGATTTAGGAGGAGTAGCTAATGGATATCCAAGACAAGATGGTTTTGATATAACGGTAGCATCAGAAATAATGGCTATTTTTTGCTTATCAAAAAACCTGAAAGATCTTGAGAATAGAATAGGAAATATAACTATAGGATATACTAGAGATAAAAAACCTATTTATGCTAAAGATCTTAAAGCTCAAGGCCCTATGACTGTACTTTTGTATAGAGCCTTCAGACCAAATGTTGTTCAGACTTTAGAAAATAATCCAGCAATAATTCATGGTGGCCCGTTTGCAAATATTGCACATGGATGTAACTCACTTCTCGCTACTAAAACTGCTTTAAAATTATCGGACTATGTTGTAACTGAGGCTGGCTTTGGCGCAGATTTAGGTGCAGAAAAATTTATTAATATCAAGTGCAGAAAATCAGGATTAAAACCTTCTTGTATTGTAATTGTAGCAACTATTAGAGCTTTAAAAATGCATGGTGGATTAGATAAACATCAACTAAAAAAAGAAAATATGTCTGCTTTAATAAAAGGTATGATTAATTTAGAGAGACATATAAACAATATGAAAAAATTTGGTGTGCCTGTTACTGTTGCAATTAATAAATTTGTAAACGATACTCGTAAAGAAGAAGATGCTGTAATTGATTTTTGTAAAAGCATGGGTATAAAAGCCAGCTTATGCACTCATTGGTCTGATGGAGGGAAAGGCACAAGAGAATTAGCAAAAACAGTAGTAGAATTATCTTCAAAAAAAAATAATAAATTTAAATATCTTTATGATAGTAAACTTCCATTATTTAAAAAAATTGAAAAAATTGCTATAGAATTATATAAAGCCAGTGAAGTTGTTGCAGATACAAAAATAAGAAGTCAATTAAAAGAATTTGAAACAATGGGTTATAAGAATTTGCCAATATGTATTGCCAAAACACAATATAGTTTTTCTACAGATCCAAATTTAAAAGGTGCCCCGAAAGATCATGTTGTGCAAATAAGAGGTTTAAGACTATCTTCTGGAGCTGAATTTATTGTTGTTTTTTGTGGGTCTATAAACACTATGCCAGGTCTACCGAAAATTCCGGCAGCAGAAAATATAAAATTAAATTCTAATACTGAGATAGAAGGCTTATTTTAAAATTACCATCTAATTTCTAGTTTTTTATTTTCACAGATGCAATCTATAACACTAGTTAATAAGGGATATTCTTCCTTATTGAATTCTTTAAGAACCTTTGGACCAATTGCAAAAGCTAACTCAGCTCCTTCAACTGTGACATCTTTCATAAATTTTTTTTTTGCATCTATAAAAAGATGTCCTTGTCCTAAGTAATACCCCATCTTACTATTTCTTCCTCCAGCAGAACTAACATATAGATCACCAAGTCCAGCTAATCCATATGCAGTTTCCTCTTTACCATTTAATTTTTTTGTTAAGTTTTTCATTTCTGAGACAGCTTTATAAATTAAAGATGCTGCTGTATTTAAAAAATATTTTTTTTTTATTTCATCGCTCAAAGATTTACTACTTAAGCCTTCAGATGCTCCTATTAGCATAGAGTAAATATTTTTAGTAGCTGCGCAAACCTCTACTCCTACAAGATCTTCTGAATACTCAATTGAGTAATATTGTGTAGAAATAATTTTACCAATATTTTTTATTCTATTTAAATTTTCATTTGCAATAACAACGCTACTATTAATTCTGTTAACTAAACCGTTTGCAAGACATGGCCCACCAACTGCTGATATCTTAGGATTATTAATACCTTTTTTTTTTAAAATTTTACTTAATTTCTCTGCTAAAGTTTCAAACTTATTTTCTATAATAGTTAAGCCTTTTGTTAATAAAAGTATTTCAGTTTTATTATTGTAAAATTTTGAAATTTCATCACCAATCCAATCAATCCCTTTAGAACTTACTCCAATTACCAAAAGATCGATATTATCTTTTATTTCATCTTTAAATTCTGAAAATTTTAAAACTTTAATATTTTTTGATAATTGACTTTTTAAAATAGAATGAAAGTTATTTAAATTTTTGATTTCATCAATAACTTTATCTTCTAAAAATGATCCAACCAAAAAAACTTCATTTGAATTATCTGCACAAGGAACGGTAAAAGCAGATCCCATAGCACCAGCACCGATAATTACAATTTTTTTCATAAATTACACGTATTTAAAAACAAATATTGCAAACATAGAAGATATAAATGTAGCAAACCAAAGATTAAAGTCTGTGAGGCCAAGCCAAGCTAAATGAATAAACGCAGCACTTAATAGAGAAACAAACAGCCTGTCTCCTCTAGTTGTGTTTAGAGTAAGTATTCCTTTTCTAGGGTTTCCACCTGGAACCTTTTTTTCCCAGAAATACATAACTGTGATGCAAAGAGCTATAAAAATAAAAAAACTTGCTGTAGGCCAAGTCCAAGCCATCCATGTTATAAAATCAAAATCAAAAAGACCTTTTTCTTTTGGTTTGCCAACTGTAGACCAGCTAGATGCGTATAGATTTGTAAAAATCATACTCTCCCCATTGCAAATCCTTTAGCAATATAATTTCTTACAAAGTAAATTACTACTGCTCCAGGTAAAATAGTTAAGCTTCCAGCTGCTGCTAATAAACCAAGTTCATAACCTGAAGTACTTGAGGTTCTTGTCATTATAGCTGCAATTGGTTTAGCTATTGTAGCAGTAAGAGTTTTTGCCAACAATAATTCAACCCAAGAAAACATAAAACAGAAAAACATAGTAATACCTATTCCTGCAGCTATTGTAGGAATAAAAATTTTAAAAAAAAATTTAGGAAAAGAATAACCATCAACATATGCAGTTTCATCTAATTCTTTAGGAACAGCAGACATGAATCCTTCCAATATCCAAACAGCAAGAGGAATATTAAAAAGACAATGAGATAGCGCAATAGCTATATGTGTATCAAATAAATTTACTGATGAATAAAATTGAAAGAAAGGTAAAGCAAAAACAGCTGGTGGAGCCATTCTGTTTGTTAAAAGCCAGAAAAATAAATGTTTATCACCTAAAAATTTATATCTTGAAAAGGCATATGCGGCAGGAAGTGCTGCAGATACAGAAATTATAGTATTAAAAACTGTATACATAATAGAATTTACATAACCCATATACCAGGTGCTATCTGTAAATATTGTTTTATAATTATCTAAAGTAAAATCTTGTGGCCACAATGAATAAACATTTATAATTTCAGTAGTTGATTTAAATGACATATTTAGCAACCAATAAATAGGTAACATTAAAAAAATTATGTAGAATGTAGGTACCACCCATTTTATTTTTTTCATGTTCTACCTTCATCTTTCATCATTAAGCTGTAAAAAACCCAACACATTAAAAGTACAATTAAAAAATAGATAAGTGACATAGCAGCTGCAGGTCCAAGATCAAATTGACCTAAGGCCATTTTTACTAAATCTAATGATAGAAAATTTGTTGCATTACCAGGGCCGCCTCCTGTTAAAACAAAAGGTTCTGTATAGATCATAAAGCTATCCATAAACCTTAAAAGTATAGCTAAAGTTAAAACTTTTTTCATTTTAGGTAGTTCTATATATCTAAAAATATCCCATCTACTAGCACCATCTATTTCTGCAGCTTGATAGTATGCTGGCTGAATTGAATTTAAACCTGCGTAAGATAAAAGAACAACTAAAGAAGTCCAATGCCAAACATCCATAAGGATAGTTGTGAACCAAGCATCTCCACTTTGTTGAGTAAAATTATAATCAAAACCAAGTGAATTTAAAGAATTTCCAAGAAAACCTATATCGGGAAGAGCAAATATATTCCACATAGCTCCTACTACATTCCAAGGTATTAATAACGGCATTGACATTAAAATTAAACAAATAGGAACACCCCAACCTTTTTTGGGCATAGTTAAAGCAATAGCTATACCTAAAGGCAACTGTATTAGAAGAATTATAAAAGTGAATATAAATTGTCTACCTAGAGATGCGTGAAATCTTTCAGAATGTAAAATTTCTTTGAACCATCTTGTTCCTTCCCATTGAAAAACGTTACTTCCAAAAGTTTCTTGAAAGGAATAGTTAACAACAGTCATTAATGGCACTACAGCGTTAAATGCAACAAGTGCAAAAACAGGAATAACAAAGTACCAAGCTTTTTGATTAAGTGTTTTGTTCATTATTCAATTATCCAATCATCTCCATATACATAAGTATATTTTTGATCAAAAGTTATATGTACGCTGTCACTTGGTATTTCTACAGAAGCATTAGTTAAAATTTTAATAATTCCGCTATTACACTCGGTATCAATTACTTTATGTCTACCTGTATTACTAACTCTTTTAATCTTTACTTCAATTCCCTCATTTGAAAAATTAATAAATTCTGGCCTTATACCTACTTGAGTTTTACTAAAATTTGTTTTTTTAATAATTGTATTATTAGGTAATATCTTTCCTTCAAAATTAATTAGGCCATTTTCAATTTCACAAGGGAGAATATTCATACCTGGTGAACCAATAAAATGTCCTACAAAAGTATGTTTTGGTTTTTCAAATAATTCTACAGGAGTACCTGTTTGAACAATTTGCCCTTCATGCATAACCACTACTTGGTCTGCAAAAGTTAAGGCTTCAATTTGATCATGGGTTACATAAATCATAGTCCGATTAATTTTTTGGTGTAATTCCTTTAACTTTGACCTTAAAACCCATTTTAAATGAGGGTCTATAACCGTTAGAGGTTCATCGAACATAATTACATTAACATCAGATCTCACTAATCCTCTCCCTAAAGAAATTTTTTGTTTTCCATCTGCTGTTAATCCAGCGGCTTTATTATTTAGAGTTGATGTAAGTTCTAACATTTCTCCAATTTCTTTTACTTTTGAGTCAATTTCTGTTTTAGAAAGACCTCTATTTTTAAGTGGAAAAGCTAAATTGTCATAAACAGTCATTGTGTCGTATATAACTGGAAACTGAAATATTTGAGCAATATCTCTCTCAACTGGGTTTAGAGCCGTTACATCTTTATCATCAAATAAAATTTCACCTTTAGTTGGTTTTAATAAACCTGAAATAATATTTAATAATGTTGTCTTTCCACAACCAGAAGGGCCTAATAATGCGTAAGCTCCCCCGTCTTTCCAATCAATATCAACTCCCCTTAAGGCCCAATCTGCATCGTTACTTTGTTTTGTTAAATAACTATGACTTAAATCTTTTAAAGTAATTTTAGCCATTGGTTACCAATCTGTTATTTGTATCAAAATATAAAAACTCATCTACATTCATAAATAATTTTGTATTCTCGCCAATATTTTTTTGTTGAATGCCGTTTGATAACGAAACCCAGTTAAGTTTTCCATTAGTAAAATGAATTAAACTTTCTGACCCACTTAATTCAGAAATCAAAACTTTTCCATTAATTTCAACTGAATTATTTCCCTCTTTGTATGTGGTTATGTTGTGTGGTCTTATTCCTATTTTATAGTTTCCATCTTTGATTTTTACGTTTGATTTCCATTGGACGTTATTATCTTTTATTTTGAATATGTCTCCACTTTTACTTATTTCAGCTATGTTCATTGGAGGGTCGCTAAATACTTTAGCTGAAATTAAATTTTCAGGTTTATTATAAACATTTAAAGTTTTTCCATATTGAATAACATTACCTTCTAATAATGTTGCAGTGTTTCCACCTATCATTAATGCATCTAAAGGTTCTGTTGTTGCATATACAACAATACAATCTCTATCTTCAAAAAGTTTAGGCAATTCTTCTCTTAGCTCTTCACGAAGTTTAAAATCTAAATTAGCTAATGGTTCATCTAGTAATATTAAATCTGAATCTTTTACTAATGCTCTTGCTAAAGCAGTTCTCTGCTGCTGTCCTCCAGATAATTCATCAGGTTTTTTATTTAACATATCTGATAATTTTAAGAGTTCAGCAACTTTTCCTACTCTTTGTTTAATTTCATCAGGTTTCACACCAGTGATTTTTAATGGTGAAGCGATATTTTCAAATACTGTAAAATTAGGATAATTGATAAATTGCTGGTAAACCATAGAGCAATTTCTTTTTTGAACTTCTTTGCCAGTAACATTTTCACCATTAAACCAAATTTCACCTGATGTAGGTTTGTCTAGACCAGCCATAATTTGCATAAGAGTTGTTTTGCCCGCAAGGGTGGAACCTAATAGAACATTAATAGTGTTTTTTTCTAATTTTAGATTGGTTGAATGTATATGAGTTTCTATTCCTACTTTTTTTTCAACATTTTTTAATTCTAAACTCATATTTATTATTTGTAATTTAGCTTTAAAAAAAGGGGGCAATAAATGCCCCCCTTTAAATTTAGATTAACCTTAGGTTATTTCCAAGCGTCTTTGTATGCTATGGTTTTACCTTGAGGTTTCTCATTAACTTTAGCTTTCGGCGAACCAGCTTTATTTAACCAATAAGAAGTTTCTCTTGGTTTATTAAGTCTTGGTCCACATCCACCGTACGCGTTACTAGCTTTGTCAGCAGCTTCCATACGAGACATAACTAAGTCCATCTCATCTGCAAGACGATCCATAGTTTGTTGTGGTGTAAATGTACCAGAGTTAACTTCTCCGATATGCTGCCACCATAATTGTGCTAGCTTCGGATAATCTGGAACGTTGATACCTGTTGGAGACCATACATTTCTGTTGTCTGATCTATAGAACTCAATAAGTCCACCTAGTTCAGGTGCTCTCTTAGTAAAATGTTTGTGGTTAACAGTACTTTTTCTTACGAAAGTCAAACCAACATCAGCTTTTTTAAGAGATACAGTTTTTGAAACTGCAAATTGAGCGTACAACCATGCAGCTTTTCTTCTCTCAACGTCAGTAGACTTAAACAAAGTCCATGATCCAACGTCTTGATATCCAAGCTTCATACCTTCTTCCCAATAAGGTCCTTTAGGTGATGGGCCCATTCTCCATAAAGGCATACCGTTTGCATCAACTACTTTATTATTAGGATCTTTTCCTACTAAAGAAGCTGTGAAAGCTGTATACCAGAAAATTTGCTGAGCAACATTTCCTGAAGAAAGAGAAGGTAAAGACTGATAAAAGTCCATAGCCGCTGCTCCCGGAGGTGCATAAGCTCTTAACCATTCATCCCATTTTCTAATTGCGTATACTGCAGCAGGGCCATTCGTAGCTCCACCTCTTGATACGTTAGCACCAACTGGGTTACAAGAACCTGGCTCCATTCTAATTCCCCACTCATCTACAGGTACTCCATTAGGTAGACCTTTACTTCCTGCACCAGCCATTGATAACCATGCATCAGTCATTCTCCAACCTAAGTCAGGAGCTCTTTTACCGTAGTCCATATGACCATAAATATTAACACCATCTATCGTCTTCACATCTTCTGAAAAGAATTTAGCGATGTCTTCATAAGCAGACCAGTTTAATGGTACACCTAATTCATAACCATATTTAGCTTTAAATTGTTTTTGAATTTCAGGTCTATCAAACCAGTCTTTTCTGAACCAATAAAGGTTAGCAAATTGTTGGTCAGGTAGTTGGTAAAGATTTCCATCTGGACCTGTAGTAAATTGAAGCCCTATGAAGTCATCTAAATCCAGCATTGGGTTAGTAACTGCTTTACCTTCGCCTTTCATCCAGTCAGTTAAATTTACAGCTTGTTGCATACGTGCGTGCGTACCAATTAAGTCTGAGTCATTCACATACGCATCGTAAATACTTACGTTCGTTTGCATTTGAGTTTGTACTGCCATTACTACATCACCTTCACCTATAATTTGGTGTTGGACTTTGATGCCTGTTATCTCTTCAAACGCTTTAGTAAGAGTCTTAGACTCGTACACGTGAGTTGGTATACCTTCAGATACTACTTTTAAAGTCATTCCTTTAAATGGCTTAGCAGCATCATGAAACCACTTTAGCTCTTTCTCTCTATCTTTTGAAGATAAAGCAGATAAACTAAACTCACCGTTAGACCATTTCTTGATTGCAGCCATATGACCGTCGGCAAATGCACTAGAAATAGTTACGATTGAAAACGAAACAACAACAGCTAAAATATTTTTTAGTGTCTTAATCATTATTTCCCCCATTTTTTTTTGTTATTGTTTATTTTAGTTAAGTAAGTAAACTAGATCAAAGAGTGGATGTCAAAAAAAAATTAAATTTGTGCAGCAGTTTTCACTTTTTAATTGAATAATTATGATAATGTTTTTTTAATTGCTATATCCCAGCCTTTTATAAGTTTTTTTCTATTAGATGATTTTATTTTAGGATGAAAGATTCTATCAACTTGCCAATTGTTAGATATATCTCTTAAAGATTTATAAACTCCTATTTGAAGTCCCGCCATAAACGCCGCACCAAGAGCTGTTGTTTCTTCCACTTTTGGTCTCAACACTTTAACATCTACTACGTCAGCTAAAAATTGTGAAAACCAGTTATTCTTAACCATTCCTCCATCTACTTTTATTATTTTTGGTCTCAAACCATCATTTTTCATTGCCTCAAATAGATCATGAGTCTGATATGCAACAGACTCTACTGTAGCTCTTACAATTTCTTTTGGTCCTGTATCTCTAGTTAAACCTGACAGCACTCCTCTTGCATTTACTGCCCAATAAGGAGCTCCAAGTCCTGTGAAAGCTGGAACTAAATAAATTCCGTTATTTGACTTTAAAGATTTTATTATTTTTTCTGTATCAGAAGCTTTTTTTATAAATTTTATTTTATCTCTTAACCATTGTACGCCAGCACCAGCTATAAAAATAGATCCCTCTAATGCATAAGTTGTTTTTCCATTAATTCTATAACCGATTGTAGTTAATAGTCTATTTTTTGAATAAACTTTTTTACTACCTGTATTTAAAAGAACAAAAGCACCTGTACCATAAGTACTTTTTAGAGATCCTGGTTCAAAACAACATTGTCCTATAGTTGCAGATTGTTGATCTCCCACCATTCCTGTGATCGGATAAGATGTGCCTGTGAGACTGGGATCTGTGTGACCAAAGTCGGCCGAACAATCTTTAACTGTAGGTAATATTTCTCGAGGTATCTTAAGTATTCTTAATATTTGTTTGTCCCAATCATTTGTAGAAATATTAAATAACATTGTTCTACTTGCGTTCGTTGCGTCTGTAGCATGATCAGCTCCATTAGTTAATTTCCACAAAAGAAAACAGTCTACAGTACCAAACAATAATCTTTTCTTTTTGATCAATACTTTTGCTTTAGGAACATTGTCTATTATCCATTTAATTTTTGTTGCTGAAAAGTATGCATCGATTAACAATCCAGTTTTATTGTAAATAATAGTTTCTTTTTTTTGCCTTATTAACTTTTTACAATATTCAGAAGATCTTCTATCCTGCCAAACTATAGCATTATAAACTGCTTTACCGGTTGTTTTGTCCCACAATATAGTTGTCTCTCTTTGATTTGTAATTCCTATTGTTAAAATTTTTCCTTTTAATGCTTTACTTTTTTTAATTACATTTCTCAAAACCTTTAAAGTGGTTTTCCATATTTCTTCTGGGTTATGTTCAACCCAACCATCATTGGGAAAGTATTGAGTAAATTCTATTTGAGAAACAAATATTGGTTTACCTTTTAAATCAAATAAAATAGCTCTACTTGAGGTTGTTCCTTGATCTATAGAAATAATAAATTTTTTCATAAACGAAGTTATTTTATTTTAATTTTTGGTATTTTGTTAGTAAATTAATTTTTATAAATATTATTTAAAAATTATTATTTGAATGACTAGAGTTGCAATAATAGGTGCTGGACCATGTGGTTTGTCAATGTTGAGATCTTTTGAACATGCTGAAAAAAAAGGTGAAAAAATTCCTGAAATAGTTTGTTTTGAAAAACAAGAAGATTGGGGTGGTTTATGGAACTATAGCTGGAGAACTGGTTCAGATCAATATGGAGACCCTGTTCCAAATAGTATGTATCGATATCTTTGGTCAAATGGACCTAAAGAATGTTTAGAGTTTGCTGACTACTCTTTTGATGAACATTTTGGAAAACCCATTCCATCTTTCCCACCAAGAGAAGTTTTATATGATTATATTATAGGAAGAGTGAATAAGGGAAATTTAAAAAGTAAAATAAAGTTTAATACAAGAGTTGTAAATACAATATTTAAAAATGAAAAATTTGAGATTAGTTATCAAGATAAAGTTAATAATAAATTTTTAAAGGATAATTTTGATTATGTTGTTGTTTCCACTGGGCATTTTTCTGTACCATTCATTCCTGAATATAATGGTATGAAATCTTTTCCAGGAAGAATAATGCATTCTCATGACTTTAGAGATGCTGAAGAATTTAGAGATAAAAATGTGATAGTCTTAGGAAGTAGTTATTCTGCAGAAGATGTAGCACTTCAATGTAATAAGTACGGAGCGAAAAGTGTTACTATAGGATACAGACACAATGCTATGGGATTTAAATGGCCTGAGGGAATGAAAGAAGTACACTATTTAGATAGATTAGAGGGTAAAAAAGCAATTTTTAAAGATGGTACTGAACAAGAAGCTGACGTTGTGATTTTATGCACTGGTTATTTACATCATTTTCCATTTTTAGAGGAAAACTTACAATTAAAAACTAATAACAGGCTTTATCCACCAAAATTATATAAAGGTGTTGTATGGCAAGATAATCAAAAACTTTTATATCTTGGAATGCAAGATCAGTTTCATACATTTAATATGTTTGATTGTCAGGCTTGGTACGCAAGGGATGTAATAATGAATAAAATTAAGTTGCCTAATAATAATGAAATTGAGAATGATATTAATAAGTGGGTAGCAATAGAAGAGAAATTAGAAAACCCAGATCAAATGATTGATTTTCAAACTGAGTATACAAAAGAACTTCATGAAATGTCTGATTATCCAAAAATTGATTTTGAGTTAATAAGAAAACACTTTAAAGAATGGGAGCATCACAAAGTTGAAGATATTTTAACTTACAGAAATAAATCTTTTTCATCTCCAGTTACTGGTTCTGTAGCTCCTATTCATCACACTCCATGGGCAACTGCCATGGATGACTCATCAAAAACTTTTTTAGATAAATAATTTAAGGTTAATCAATACCCAAATGTTTTTTTCTTTTTTGAACATAAGCCCTAATTAAGTTATCAAATATTAAAGCTATAAAAGCAACGCAGATACCAAGTGTTAACCCAATTCCTGCACCTTTTTTATCTGATAATGCTTTTAAAATATATTGACCTAAATCTTCTGTTCCGATAAATGCTCCAATAATTACCATAAACAAAGCAAATACAATCGTTTGATTTATACCAAGCATCATATGTGGGAATGCCAAAGGGAATTCTATTTTGGTCAATCTTTGAAACTTATTTACACCCGACATAGTTGCTGCATCGTGTAAACCAGTTGGAACACTTCTAAGTCCTTCAATTGTATATCTTGTTGCAGGTATGGTTGCATAAACTATAACTGCAATAAGTACGGATGTATCAGTTATACCAAATAACATCATTACTGGAATTAAATATACAAAAGACGGGAATGTTTGAAAAATATCACAAACGCTCAACATAAAGTTTGCTGAGTGTTTATTTTGGAAACATAAAGTTCCTACAGTAAATCCAATAATACAAGAAACAACAACTCCAAAAGTTGCCATATATGCTGTAACTAATGCTCTATCCCACCATGGGCTAAAAGCGATAAATAAAGTCAAAGCACAAACTACCAGCGCTGAACGTAAGCCACCAATTAAATATCCTGCACCAACAATTAAAACTATTGTAGCTACTGCTGGCATCCTTAAATATAAGGCCCTCATTGGTTGAAGAACATCTTGTATTAACCAAGTATTAAATGCTTTTATATAAATAAAGAAAGTATCAAAAATCCAATCAACCCCTTTATTCCAAAAATCAGCTGTTGATATCCCCTTATTATGTGGAACTTCAAACAAATAATTGAATGTATCTTTGAACAAAAAGGTTCCAACATAAGCAAGTATGATTCCTATAATTGCTGTTGCAGCAAAAAATAAAAGATTTTTATTTCTTTGATAGAATGTAAGATTACCAAAATAATCAGTTTGTTTATTTGCCCATGCTAAAGACATCTTATCTAATAGAATTGCAATTAAACTAATGCATAAGCCTGCCTCAAGAGCTAATCCAATATTTAATTGGTTTAATGCCAATAATAAATTAAATCCTAAACCTTTTGCTCCAATAAAAGCTGAAATAACTGCCATTGAAAAACACACCATAATGACTTGGTTTACTCCAATAAGAATATCTCTCCTAGCAGTCGGAATTAATACTTTAAACATCAATTGAAAATTATTACATCCACTCATTCTACCAGCTTCAATAACTTCTGGGGGCACAGCTCTTAAACCTAATAGAGTTAATAAAATCATTGGAGGTATTGCTACAACCATAGTAATAATTACTGCAGCATGATCACCCACTCCAAAAAGAACCAACGCAGGAACCAATACTGCATATTGTGGCATTGTCTGCATCACCAATAATATTGGGTATAAAGCTTTCTCAACTCGCTTACTTTTAAATGCTGCTATACCTAAACCTAAGCCAAAAATAAATGATAATGGAGCAGCTACTAATATAAATGAAAGAGTTTGCATAGAAGGTTTCCATTGACCAAATACAGAAATGTAAACCATAGTTAAACCCGCAAACAAAGCTAGACCTTTGCCGCTAAGCTTATATGAAAGTAATGCTGCACCTGCTGCAACAATAGTCCACGGAAGTCCAGGTAGTTCAGCCCAAGGATTTTTGTCTATCCAATCCCAGCTGGTAAATGCAACTATAGTCTCAAGACCTCCTAGTAATATCTCTCTTATTAATTCAATTAAAAATGTCATAAATGCAGTTAAATTTCTACTAATTTGTAAAATGATAGGACGACTTTTAAACTCTTGAGTATCTTCATTCCAAACTTCAATTGGCATCCATTCGTTCATTAAGAAAAATAATGAGTCATTAATCCAAATGGGTAACCATCCAAGCAATGGGGGTAACCTCCAAAAGACATCAAAAGCATAGTATCTTACCTCTTTACCTAAAAATACATAACTACTTTGATTAGGATCTTTGACAAACTCTGCTTGGCCCCTAATAAATTTATATGTTTCAGGAACATCAATTGCAAAGCACAAAGCAAAGAATATAATTAATAAAAATAACCACTGAAAAGTTTTTGGATATTTCTTAAAAAATTCCATAATTTAATTATTATTTTTTCTTCCACCAAAAACTGTATTAATTATTTTTGTTGGATTAATAGATCCTACAATTTTATTGTTACTATCTATAACGGCTACAGATTTTTCTTGTGTTAGAATTTTTTCTGCAACATTCTCAATAATTTCATCCTTTGAAACTTTTAGTTCACTTAAATTATTAGTAGATGAATCCATGACATCTTCTATTAATAAAACTTTTTCTCTAGGCACTTCTTCAGTAAATTTCCTTACGTATTCAGTTGCTGGATTTAAAACAATATTAGCTGGTGTGTCTAACTGTTCGATTATACCATCTTTCATAATTGCAATTCGATCAGCAAGCTTTAAAGCTTCGTCAAAATCATGAGTAATAAACATAATTGTTTTTTGTAATTTATCTTGAAGTCTTAAAAACTCATCTTGCATTTCTTTTCGTATCAAAGGATCTAATGCAGAGAAAGGTTCATCCAAAAACCATATATCAGGTTCTACAGCTAAAGATCTAGCAATTCCTACTCTTTGTTGTTGTCCTCCTGAAAGTTCTCTTGGAAAATAATTTTCTCTTCCATTTAGCCCAACTAGTTTAACCATATCCATAGCCTTACTAATACTTTCTTCAATCTTAATTCCCTTAATTTGTAAAGGGAAAGCTATATTCTCCACTACTGTTTTATGAGGCAGTAAAGCAAAACTTTGAAACACCATTCCCATTTTATTTCTTCTGAGGTTTATAAGCTCTTTGTTATTCAACTTAAGTAGGTCTTGTCCTTCTATGAAAATTTTTCCCCCAGTTGCATCTGTTAATCTAGATATGCATCTCAACAATGTTGATTTACCCGAGCCTGACAGACCCATTACAACTAGCATTTCACCTTTTGAAACTTCAAATGAAGCATTATTTACACCTACAATGCATCCATTTTCTTGAAAAGTTTTGGCGTCAACATTACCATTTGCTTCTTGGAGCATTTTTTTTGCATTCGCTCCAAAAATTTTATAAACATTCTGACATTTAATAACCGGTTCAGACATAAATTTTTAATTAAGTTATATGAAATAAATATAAAATTAAATCCTAATAATTATTACTTTCCCTCCTTAAAAATTTTTAATAAAATAAACTCTTGTATCAATTCCAGTGCTCAAAAAACTTAAAGCTTCACCGCTAACTGTAATCGTTTCATCAACTCCCACATTGTTTCCACTTACAGTAAAACCTGCAAGACACTTATTTTTTTCTTTATCCCATTTAACGAACGTCTCATCAATTTTATTCCCATTAATTGTATAAATTTCATGTGCTCTGTAATTAAGAAAATTTGCGCCCATTATAGCTCGTTGTGGTATAAGTTTGGTAGCATTGCAAACTTGTTCATATAACTCATCAGTTAGTCTATGATTATCTGTACCATCAAATGTTACTAGTATTCCTGAAGGAAGTTTTGATATTAATTCACTTAATTTTTTTTCTTTTGCAATTCTCTCCTCTTCTAATTTCATTTTTTTTACTAATTCATCTCCTTCTCCAAAAATATCATTTAAAATAGCAAAAGATAAAATTATTATTATTGTTATTAGTACAAGGCCTCCTAATTGTTTTAAAGACTCTGGTAATTCTTTTAATTTACTAAAATAGTTTTCTTTTAACATTATTCTTGTAATTTACCGTTTTTCCAATTTCCTTTTTTTTGTTTTCCATCGGCCCAAGTAAATGTTCCTTGACCATTCATAAAACCTTTAACCCACTCTCCATCATAGGTAGAACCATCTGGAAATGTTAAAATACCTTGTCCACTCCATTCACTATTTTTAAATTCACCTTTGTAAATGTATCCATTTGGCCAAGTTTCAACTCCTTGACCTTGTTTTTTTGTTGCAACCCACTCGCCCTCATAAGTTGTTTTGTCAGTATATACCCACTTACCATAACCATTTTCACAATTACCTTCCTTACATCCTGTGCTTCTAGCCAAAGCAGATACTGAAATAAAAAAACTTAAAGTTATGAAAATAAAATATTTTTTCATTTTATATTTTAAACAAAATCAATTAAAAAAAATCTCCCCCAACAATGTTGGGGGAGATCCGTAATTTATTAGCTTAAACTTTATTTAGTAAAAGCTTTCCAAACTTTCTCGTTATCTTTCAGCCATTTTTTCGCTGCATCTTCGTGAGTCATTTTGTCAATGTCTACTAAAGCTGCCATTGCTCCAATTTGACTTGTAGAAAATGAAAGTTTTTTAAACATAGCTGCAGCTTTTGGATGAGTTTTAGGAAAATCAGCATTTACTGCTTTTTTCAAATAACCATCTGGTGAACCACATTTTCCATCTCCACCATCTTCTGGTCTACAACCAGCTGTGTATGGAGGAAAGTCGATAAATGTAAAACCAGCACCATCTGTAAAGTTTGGTGTCCAATTAAAGATAATTGTTCCTCTTCCTTCTTTTTCAGCAGCTGCTAACTCTGCCCAAAGTGCGTCAGCACTTCCAGCAAATTTAACCCACCAAAGATCTCCTAAGCCTAATGCATCAACCCTTTGTGGAATTAAGTCACCATGCCAAGTTTGAGGTCCTTCCAACATTCTTCCTTTTCCATCTGGTGAATCAGGTGTTGTAAAGTTTTTAGCACAATCTGGATTTTTTAAAGCTGTCCAGTCTGGAAGACCTGGGCATAACCCTTTTTCAGCAACCCAATTAGGATATCCCATATCCTCAAGAGTTCTTGCTTCATGATCTCCCCAGTCTAGCAAACCACCTTTGTCTAAAGCTGTTGTAAATGATTTACCAAAAGCAGATTCCCATACCTCATGTGATATAGTCACATCACCAATTCTAATTGATTCATATACTGCTTGAGAGTCAGCGTTTACATATTTTACATTATTCCCCATGCTCTCAAAAATTCCACCTATAACGTATGCCATTACAATTTGACTTGACCAGTTGTGAGTTGGAACTACGATGGGTTTTTTACTGTCCGCAGCACTAGAAATTCCAGTAAAACTTACTAAAGAAATTATTACTGCCGATAGTAGAGATATTAATTTTCTCATTTATTCCCCTTTCTTAATATTAAGTATTTTAATTAAATGTTTAATTGTCCAAAAGATCAATCAATATTTTTATATATAAAAATTATAAATAGTTTTATATTATTACTAAAATATAAGCCTATTATGAAAACTAGTTTTGATATTAAGGAGCCTGGATTAAATGTTTTACCACCTGGAGTTGAACGGCATGTTATTAATGGGGGTGGATTAAATGGTATACAAATTTTTCCTGATGATGAGATCGAAATAGTTAATGATGAAGGAAACCAAATTTGTGAAATAATAGTATTTGATAAAGATGGAAAATCAGATCCAGGAATTTTAAATTTAAAAGAAAATTCAAAAAATTCAGAGATAAAGAAAATATTAAATAATAAAGAAGAAAATTCTTTAACAGCAAACTATCAATTAAAAAAAAGAAATCTAGATATTGCTAAATCAAAATCATCTTTAGTTTTTAGTAAAGACTCCATTTCTGGAGATAAAATAAATTTCAAATCAAAAGATAAGTGTTATGTAATTTTTGCTGCTCCAGGAGAAGATATGCAGGTATATAAACAAAATCCTGTAACCGATTTAACTCTATTTATTAAAAGAGCTAAAATATTAAATGACAAAGAGTTATCTATTATACCTGATCCAATTTATGATCCTATACATGAAGAAAATATTAATAAAGCAACGGCAATTTCTTATGAGGTTAAAGAAGGTGATTACATTCAAGTTATTACGCCAACAGGAAGACAATGCTCAGACTTTGTGGCATTCGATACTCAAAAATTAGATAAAAAAATTGAAAAAGGTTTAGACTGGCAAACTACAAGAACTTTCATGGGACAAACTTTTCCCGGTCCAGGTTTATTTTCAAAATTTTATGACACAGATCACCAACCATTAGTTGAAGTTATAAGAGATACAGTTGGCAGGCATGATACTTTTAATTTAGCTTGTACTTCTAAATATTATGAAGATGCTGGATATTTTGGACATGCAAACTGCTCTGATAATTTAAGTAATTCTATGGAAAAATATGGCATTAAAAGAAAAAAAGGCTGGCATGCAATAAACTTATTTTTTAACACTTCTGCAGGTGGATTAAATTCATTATTATCTGATGAATCTTTTGCAAGACCAGGTGACTATGTTCTATTTAGAGCTTTAAAAGATTTAACTGTTGGGACTTCTGCATGCCCTAGTGATATAGATGCATGCAATTCATGGAATCCAACTGATATTTTTGTTAGAACTTATGATGGTAAAAAAGAATTTAAAAAATCTTTTGCATTTAGAATGAAAACAGACTCAGAAAAAAAATTAACTAAACATTCAGGCTTTTATGAGAGAACGTCTAACCTAACTAGAAACTTTATTGATGCAAGAGGATTTTGGTTACCAAATGACTATACAAAAAGTGGTATAATAAATGAATATAATGCATGTAGAGAAAAAGCAGTTTTAATAGATTTATCTTCTTTAAGAAAATTTGAAATTTTAGGTCCTGATGCTGAAGAATTGATGAACTATACATTAACAAAAAATATAAAAAAACTTTCTATAGGACAAATTGTTTACTCTGCAATGTGTTATGAAAATGGAATGATGTTTGATGATGGAACTTTATTAAAACTTAGTGATACCGGATATCGATGGATATGTGGAGATGAGTATGGAGGAGAATGGTTAAAAGAGATTGCTAAGAAAAAAAATTATAAAGTAATAATTAAAAATTCAACAGATCAAATAAGTAATGTTTCTATACAAGGCCCTAATAGTAGAAAAATATTAAACAAAATAATTTATACTCCTCCAACTCAACCTTCTATAGATGAACTTCAGTGGTTTAGATTTACTATATGCAGAATAGATAATTTAAATGGAATTCCTCTTGTTATATCTAGAACTGGTTACACAGGAGAACTTGGTTATGAAATATGGTGTCATCATAAGGATGCTTCTAAAGTTTGGGATAAATTAATGGAATCAGGAAAAGATGAAGGATTAATTCCTGCAGGATTTGCGGCACTAGATAAACTTAGAATAGAGGCTGGTTTAATTTTATTTGGAAATGAATTTGATGGTCAACAAGATCCCTTCGAAGCAGGCATAGGATTTGCTGTGCCATTAAAAACTAAAGAAGATGATTTTATTGGAAAAAAAATTTTAATTGATAGAAAGGCAAATCCTCAAAAAAAACTAGTTGGTCTTGAGCTAATTTCAAAAGAGCCTGCAGCTCATGGTGATTGTGTTCATATAGGTAGATCTCAAGTTGGAATAGTAACGAGTGGATGTTTTTCAACAATTTTAAATAAAAATATTTCTTTATGTAGAATAGATCAAAAATATTCAGAAATAGGAACTGATGTTGAGGTTGGAAAAATCGATGGCCATCAGAAAAGAATTTCAGCAAAAATTGTACGTTTTCCATTTTATGATCCAGAAAAAACAAAAGTAAGATCTTAAATAAATGTCTAAAAATACAAAAGATCTTTTAGAATTTTGGGAAGAACAAATGAAATTATCACATACATCGAGCAATTATTTTTTTAGAAAATCACCCTCTCATTATCATATGATGTTAATAGTAATGCATGCTTATAAATATAATGAAAATCTCTCAGTTGAAGAATTAAAAACTAAATTATTTAAAACATCAAGACCAAAATCAGCATTAATGATTAAAGAAGCTTGTGATAAAAACTTCTTCTATTTAGAAAAAAAAGGCCTAGATAGTAGAAAAAAATACGTATTACCTTCTGATGAATTCATAAGTGAATTTAATGATTATTTAAAAACCCTCAAAAATCTTAGCTTTTAAATATCATCTTTTCTTAATTTGCTTTAATTAC
This sequence comes from uncultured Pelagibacteraceae bacterium, assembly GCA_902569055.1. Lineage (GTDB taxonomy): Bacteria > Pseudomonadota > Alphaproteobacteria > Pelagibacterales > Pelagibacteraceae > Pelagibacter. Next base: position 38,199 of record CACFSU010000005.1, read on the forward strand.
TTAAACAATCAAAACTTATAAAAATTATATATAAAAAATAATATATTTTTTCATTTAACAAAAATTTAATGTTTACCAATGTCATTACCAACAAAAGCAAAAGTAGTCATAATTGGTGGAGGAATCCATGGATTAAGTACAGCTTGGAAACTTTCAGAAACATATAAAAACCCTGGCGATATTGTTGTCATAGAAAAAAAAGACATTGCAGCTGGAGCAAGCGGAATAGCTTGTGGAGTTGTTAGAAATAACTATTTCCAACCTGCTATGAGAGAGTTAATGGCTCATTCAGTAGAAGTGTGGGAATCTGATGCTAAATCTTTTAAATATAATGCAGTCGGATATATGCAAATTTCTCCAGAAATAATGCACAAAGATGTAGCCAGTATTTACGAACAACAAAAAGCAATAGGATATGAATCTACTTTTATTGAAGGAGAAAAAGATTGTACAAAATACATGAAAGGTATTTTTGATGATTGGCAAGCACAAGGAATTACATCTGTTCTTCATGAAAAAAAAGGTGGATACGCATTTAATAAAGACTCCATTAAAGCTTTAGAAAACAAAGCTAATTCAAATGGAGTTAATATTTATAAAGGAGTTAAAGTTACTGGATTTAAAAGAGGTAGTAATAGTAATGCTGTTACTGGAGTAATAACTGATAAAGGAACTATTGACTGTGATCAAGTAGTTGTAGGAGCTGGTCCTTGGGTTAGGGATTTTTGGAATATGTTAGAACTTCCAAAAACAACTGTAATAAAAGGCCAAGATGGCAAAAGCTATGAAGTTGATATGTGGACATATTGGTTCTTACAAGAAGGTGTTTTAGGTGTAGAACCAGACTACTTAAAAACAAATGATGGAAAACAACCACCTGTAATCCATGTTGATACAGATGCACCTTTATATTCCGACAAAGACAAAAAATTAATTACAGATAAATTATGGGGAATATATTACAAACCTGACATTGAAGGTTTAGGTGTACAAGGCGGAACTTCTCCTTACATAGTTAAAAAACATTTTGATAAAGTAGATGTTGATCCATACGGAATAGAGTCACATGAATATCAAACTACAGATGAATTTGCAGAAATGTGGTCTTCTGCTTTGGCTCATTGTCAAAAAAGATTTGAAGGGAAATCAAATCTTTATAGAAATGGACCTTCTGGTGGACTTGGTTGTTTAACACCTGACTCTTTTCCAATTTTTGATAGATTTTTTGAAAATGTTTATATGATAGCTGATGCAAATCATGGTTATAAAATGTTGGGAGTTGGACACTTAGTTGCAGAAGAAATTTTAGGTCAAGAGAGTAATTTGTTAAAACCATTTAGATTCAATCGATACGCGAAAGGTGAGCTTCACCCCACTTCGAACAGTCCGTTTCCTTGGAGCTAGTTTATCTAAGTAGACAGATGTTTTTTTTTCCGTTACCTTTTTGAACTTAAAATATTTTATTTAAAGGGGAATAATGACTGATTTAGAAAAACATGTTAGCCAACCAGGAAGAGCTAAACTCGTAAAAAGAGTTAGAGAAAAAATTAAAGAATTAGGAATAACTTATATTTATTTTCAATTTATTTCAGTAACTGGAAGAGTTGTAGGTAAAGGTATACCAGCAGACCATTGGGAAAGAACTGCTGAAAAAGGATTTCAGTTAGTTTATGGTTCAACAGCAAACTTATTTTTAGATCGACATAATAATTATATTGGTTATGGACCAGAAGCTATGGAATTAGTGGGTATTCCTGATCCAGAAACTTTTGTTCAATTACCATGGGATAAAAGAGTTGGAAGAGTTTTCTGTACATGTTTTAGAAATAGAGAAGAAAGAAAAAATCCAGGAGGTCATTTAACTTCTGACTGTAGAGGAAACTTAAGAATCTTTATGGATGAATTTCAAAAAAAACATGGATTAGAATTAAGAGTAGGGACAGAACCAGAAATGATGTGGTTAACTAAAAACCAAGATGGTACACCAACTGGTAAGGGTTTTTCAAAACCATTTTGTTATCATATAGACCAATTTGAATCTTTGCGACCAGTGTTTATGAAAGTTATAGAATACGCAAATGCAATGGGATTAGATATGATACAAGGTGACCATGAGGATGCTCCTGGTCAATTAGAATTGAACTGGACTTATGACAATGTATTAAGAAATGCAGATAGACTTTCAACATATAGACAAATATGTGCACAAGTAGCAAGAGAAAATGGTTTAATAGCATGTTTTATGACAAAACCATTTATGGGTGTTTCAGCAAGTGGATGTCACACTAATATGTCATTATGGAAAGGTGGAAAAATTTCAGTAAACAAATTGGGACATAAAACCTTACCCGGTGTTGAAGAAGTTTTCAGTTATGTTGGGGGTGGAACCAATACTTTTATGCCAGATACTAAAGATATGCAATTACCTGGAAAAATTGGATTGCAATCTATAGCAGGAATTATGAAGCATTTACCAGCACTAACTGCGTTAGGTTCCTCAACTGTAAATTCATACAGAAGATTGTGGGATCAAGGTTTTTGGGCTCCAGTATATGCTGATTGGGGATACCAAAACAGAACTTGTGGTTTAAGAGTTTCTGCTCCAGGTAGATTTGAATATAGATCTGTAGACTCAATGCATAATCCATACTTATTAGGAGCTGCTTTATTAAAAGCATGTGATGAAGGTATTTCTAAAAAAATGAAACCTGCAGCACCAGAATCAAGAAATATTTATGAAGCTCAAAAGGCAGGCAAAGATGTTAAAAAACTTCCTTTAAGTTTAGGAGAAGCTTTAGAGAGACTAGCTGAGGATGATGTAATTAAATCTGCAATGCCAGATGAAATGTATAAGGTTTTCCATTGGTATAAAAATGATGAATGGGAAAGATTTTTAGGTGCTACAACTCAATGGGATCTGGATACTTATCTTGATTGCCTACCGTAAACCAAAAAATTAAGAGAGGGAAGTGTATGTGCGGAATTGCGGGATTAATTCATAGAGGAAAATCTTCTAAAGTAGGTCATGAGCTTCAAGGAATGTTGCAAGCTCTTAAGCATAGAGGTGAAGACTCGACAGGTTATGCTTTGTACGGTGATACTGACGGAAAAAATTTCATTATGAGATTTAAAGTGGGTGAAAACGTTGGAGAAGGAAGCACATCAGTAGCTGAAGATATATCAGTATATGATGAAAGAAAAAAAATAGTTGATAGTTATCTTTCTGAATTAGGAGCAAAAATTATTAAAGAAGATAGAATACTTCCCTACTCTTTAAGATATGAAATAGAATACAATAAAAAAGATTTATTAAATTTTTCACAAAAAATAGAAAGTATTCCTGGAGTTGAAATTCTCTCAATGGGTAAGTCTTTGGAAGTTATCAAAGATCTTGGAAATGCAAAAATGGTTTGTGATAGATATAATTTAGATAAACTTGTAGGGACACATGCAATAGGTCATGCAAGGATGGCTACTGAATCTGGTGTTGATATTAAGTCTGCACATCCATTCTGGGGTTATCCTTTCAGCGATGTATCTGTAGTTCATAATGGCCAATTAACAAATTATTGGAATAATAGAAGAGCTTTGGAAAATAAAGGAATGAGATTTATGTCTGAATGTGACTCTGAATTAATTGCAGTTTATTTAGCTGAAAAAATGAGAGATGGTGCTTCATTGGAAGAGGGTATGAAAGACTCTTTATTAGGTTTAGATGGTGTTTTTACATATTTCGTAGCCACAAAGGATTCTTTAGGTATGGCAAAAGATACTATGGCAGCAAAACCATTAGTCTTATATGAGTCAGATGATTTGGTTGCTATGGGATCAGAGGAAATAGCTATTAGATCAATTTTACCTCATGAAATAGATACTTACGATCCATTCGATGGGGAGGTTAAAGTATGGCAAATTTAAAAAATACTGAAAAAAAAACAAAAGCCCAAGCTATGGGTATGCATACAGAAGTTTTAACAGGAAGAACTCAACAAAAATTCTTTAATCCTGATGAAGCAGAAAATTTTTATTACTTTGGCACTTATGACGTAGACTTTAATAAAAGAACTGATTTAGATGTTTTGGATATGACAGCAGCTGAAGCTAATAAAGAAATTGATAATTTAATGAGCCAAGGTTTTGGAACCATAGTAATAAAAAATCCTCAAGGAAAACACAGTCTTGGAGTTGGTATTTTAAATAAATTAAATTTAATTTTTGAGGGAAGCTTAGGTTATTTTGGTATGGGTTCATGTGATGGTCCTATAGTAAGAATTAACGGTAGAGTTGGCTGGTCTTGTGCGGAAAACTTAATGGCCGGAAAAATAGTAATTGAAAAAAATGCTGGATCATGTTTTGGAGCTGCTATCAGAGGTGGAGATTTAATTTGTAAGGGGAGTGTAGGAGCTAGAACTGGTATCGACATGAAAGGGGGAACAATTATAATTGGTGGTGATGCTGGGGCTTTCACCGGTTTTATGATGCAACGAGGAAGAATTATTATTTTAGGAGATGTAGGAATTAATTTAGGTGATTCTATGTATGATGGGACAATTTTCGTAGGTGGAGAAATTGGTTCTTATGGTAGTGATGCAGTAGACTCTGAATTAACTAAAAACGATCAAGATTGGTTAAAAAGAAAATTAAAAGTTGCCGAAATCGGTGAAAACTTTGATGTAACTAAAATGAAAAAAATTGTAGCAGGTAAAAAACTTTGGAATTATGATAATTTAGAACCTACAGAGAAAAAAGGAGCAATTTAATGCCTAAGAAAAAAAATAAAAAAAAAACAAATGGTGAAAGTGTTGGTGGAAAAGCAGATGTCCATGCTCATGAAGAAGGTAAAAGAAATAAAAGTTTATTAGGATACAATGCTATTTTTACCCCAGAAGTTATAGACGATATTCATATTAAATCTCAATTAGGAAGATACAGAATGCGGGGAATGGCATTAATGAAAAAAATTCCTACTTTTGATGATCTAGTTTTTTTACCAGGCACACTAACAAGATTTGTAATTGAAGGTTACAGAGAAAAATGTGAAACAAAAACTGTAATTGGTCCAAGATGTGAAAACCCAATTGAGTTAGATATTCCAGTTTATATTACTGGTATGAGTTTTGGTGCATTATCATATGAAGCTAAAACTGCTTTAGCAAGAGGAGCAACAATGGCTGGAAGTGCAACATGTTCTGGTGAAGGTGGAATGATACCTGACGAAAGAAGATATTCTGAAAAATGGTTTTACCAGTGTATTCAATCTAGATATGGATTTAATCCTCATCATGCTCAATTAGCAGACGGGATTGAAGTATTTATTGGACAAGGTCAAAAAGTTGGAATGGGCGGTCATTTAATGGGTCAAAAGGTAACTGACCAAGTTGCTGAGATGAGATCATTACCATCTGGTATTGACCAAAGATCTCCAGCAAGACACCCTGATTGGTTAGGTCCAGATGATTTAGCTTTAAAAGTTGAAGAATTAAGACAATTAACAAAAAATAAAGTTCCAATTCAATTAAAACTTGGAGCATCAAAAGTTTATGATGATGTTCGAATGGCAGCAAAATGTGATCCAGACTCTATTTATCTTGATGGAATGGAAGGTTCAACAGGAGCAGGTCCACACATAGCAGCAGCAAATACCGGAATTCCAGGTATTGCAGCAATCAGAGAGGCTAGAAGAGCTTTGGATGATGTGGGTAAAACTGGAAAAGTAACTTTAATTTATGCTGGAGGAGTTAGAGATGGTGCTGATATGGCAAAGGCTTTAGCATTAGGAGCTGATGCAATTGCAATTGGTACAGGGTCAATGATTGCATTAAATTGCAATAAAGATATCCCAGAAGCAAATTTTGAAAAAGAAATGGGTGTAAAAGCAGGTGAGTGTTATCACTGTCATACTGGAAGATGTCCAGTTGGTGTTGCAACTCAAGATCCAAAATTAAGGGCAAGATTAAATCCTGATGATGCAGCATTAAGAGTATATAATTATTTGCACTCAATGACTTTAGAGGCGCAACTTCTAGCAAGAGCGTGTGGTAAAACTAATATTCACTCTTTAGAACCTGAGGATTTAGCCGCATTAACTTCTGAAGCTTCTGCTTTAGCAAAAGTTCCTTTGGCAGGAACTAATTACACAGTCGGAGTAGATAACTATCACAAAATATAGATATAAAATGGTGAAAAAAAAAAATAAAAAAATAAATACTAAATCGAAAAAAGAAAAAAAAATGAAACTTGGTACTTTTAAAGAAACTGCAAGAGAAAAACTAATTGGCCAACATATTGGTTATAGGTATGATGTAAATTTGCTTCCAGATTATAAAAAAATAACTCCATTTCTTAAAAAATATGTAGAAGCTATGGGTTGGGATGATTTAAATTGGTTAGAAGATGTACATATGGGTTATGAAGAAGGAAGACCTGCTGTGTTTTGTAGAAATGCAAATGGTTGGGTTACAATTCCAAAGTCTTTTAAATTACCTGACAATCAACAAGACAGAGATATGATAGCTAGAGAGCTTCTTGTTAAATTCCAAATGTCCCCAAAACATCCTCTTGTTGATTTAAAAAAAGCTTATCTAAAATTTTAATTACACAATCTAAAGTTGTTTTTTTTTTTAAACCTATTGTCTATATTAGGTTTTATAAGATTGTTTTGTTTGTCACACCTTTCGAAATTTTATAGGGTTTTAAAAACTAATATGGAGAGAGAATATGACTGATCAGTTAGGTGCTCTTACTACTATATTTACAGAGTTTTACTACTGGGTAACAGTAGTACTGATGTTTTTAATTCACGTCGGTTTCTGTATGTATGAAGTTGGAGCTTCTCGATACAAACATCACCAACATACTCTTATGAAAAACACAATGCTGATACCATTGGTAACGGTAACTTGGTTTTTATTTGGTTGGTGGATATACTGGGCTTTCCCAACAGGACCGGGAATAGCTCCTTCAATAATGAATGAAAGCACAGCTCTTATCACAGATGAGAGTACTTTTAGTGCCAAATGGTATTTGGCTAATACAGAATATATGGCGGTCAACTTAGGTGACCACATAAGCGGTGTATTCTGGGCTGCTTTTTTACTGTTCTCATGGACAGCTGCTTCTATCGTTTCAGGAGCAATAATTGAAAGAATAACAACTTTCGCATTTGGGATTTTAGCAATTGCTATTGGATCTGTTTTTTGGACAATTGATGCTGCTTGGGGATGGCACTTTGATGGATGGATGCTTAAAATTTTAGGATACCACGATGCTTATGCATCAGGAGTAATTCACGCGATAGCAGGAGGATTTGCTTTAGGTGTTCTAATGGTTTTAGGACCACGAATAGGTAAGTTTTCATCTAGTGGTGAACCAAGAAATATAGGACCAAGAAATCCTTGGCTAGTAACAATTGGATTATTTTTAATTTATACTGGTTTCTGGGGATTCTATGCGGCATGTAATATACCTATATTTGATCTTGGACCAGAGTACGGTATGGAAGGAATAAGTTATTGGACAGCTACAAACATATATGTAACCCCTACTACACTTAGTGGTATTACTTTTAACTTCTTGATGTCATTATCAGGAGGATTATTAGCCGGTTATTGGATTGCTAAAGGTGATCCATTCTGGACATACTCAAGTGGATTAGCAGGTGTTATCTGTGCTTCAGCTGGGAATGATTTATATCATCCAATTCAATCAATGATTATTGGTATGATAGGTGTTGTGATTGCATACAAACTACATTACTGGGTTGAGCGTAAGTTCAAAATTGATGATGCAGTTGGTGCAGTTGCCGTTCATGGTTATGCTGGATTTGTTGGTTTGGTAATTTGTGGTTTTGTTTTAAATGGTTATCCATCTTCTGGTTACAGTGTTGGAGCTATGTGGGATGGAACTACTTATGCATCTATAAATCCATTGGGAATGTTTCTAGGAGCAATCATAATGTTTGGTGTTCTTGGAATGTTACCAGGTTATGTTATAGCTAAAATACTTCACGGAATGGGTAAATTAAGAATCCCTCGGGAAGTTGAAATAGCTGGACTAGACTATGAAATGATGGAGACTGCTAAATCTGATGAAAAAACAGTTTCATCAGCAACCAGGTAAAGGAGATAAAATATGGCTACAGTAACTAACTGGATCGACCATCTAAATAAACCTGCTGAAGAGGTTGCGGGTGCTATTTATCCTGGTGCAGGTTCAAGTGAAACACTACTAGTTATCCTTGCTTTTATAATATGGATTGGTTGGCATGTTTTAACTGCAAAGTCTGAAAGTGAAGAACTTGAAAGATTAGCAAGAAAAAAACATGGAGCTAATGACCATAAAAGCAATATAGCTGAATGGTAATTTAAAATAAAATTTGGGCGCTACTTAACACTGTAGCGCCCTTTTTATTTATTAGTCATAAAATGACAGAAGAAAATAATAACAAAGAATTGAGACCAAGTAAAATGCGAGGAGTTGCTTTTCCTAAAGCAAAATATGGAGTGATATTAGCAGTTATAATAATCATTATTGTTAACCTGGTATATTATAAAGAAACAATTTTTTCTTTTTTAAAATAACTATGCTATTTTAATTTATGCCAAAAAATTTATCTAAAATTGCAAAAGAAAAAAAAATAAAATACTTTTTAATCAGTTTTGTAGATTTATTTGGAGTATTAAGATCAAAATTAGTTCCTACTCGTGCAATAAAAGAAATGCAAGAAACGGGAGCAGGGTTTGCAGGTTTTGCCGCTTGGCTAGATATGACACCTGCAGACTCAGACATGTTTGGAATTCCAGATCCTGATAGTTTAATTCAATTACCTTGGAATAAAGAAGTTGGTTGGTTGGCATCTGATCTTTGGATGAATGGTAAACCAGTTGAAGCATCACCAAGAATTATGCTTAAAAACCAAATTAAAAAACTTGCAAAAAAAGGTTTTAACATGAAATCTGGTGTGGAATGTGAATACTTTTTAATTTCACAAGATGGAAATTCGATAGCAGATCCAAAAGATACTCAATCAAAACCTTGTTACGATCAATCTGCCTTAATGAGAAGATATGATTTAATTAAAGAAATTTGTGACTGTATGATTGAAATGGGATGGGGCCCTTATCAAAATGACCATGAAGATGCTAATGGTCAATTTGAAATGAATTGGGATTATGATGATTGTTTAGTTACCGCTGATAGACATGCTTTCTTTAAATTCATGGTAAAAACAATAGCAGAAAAACATGGGTTAAGAGCCACATTTATGCCAAAACCATTTGAAAATTTAACTGGAAACGGATGTCATGCACATATTTCTGTTTGGGATGGTAAAAAAAATAAGTTTTTAGATAAATCAAACGATCTAGGTTTAAGTAAGATGGCTTATAATTTTCTAGGTGGAGTAATTAAAAATGCATCGTCATTATCAGCCTTTTTTAACCCTACAATAAATAGTTACAGAAGAATAAATGCTCCACCAACCAAATCAGGAGCTTCATGGTCGCCTAGTAGTATTTCTTACACAGGCAATAATAGAACTCATATGATTAGAATTCCTGATCCAGGTAGATTTGAATTAAGATTAATGGATGGATCTGCTAATCCTTACTTATTACAAGCTAGTGTATTAGCTGCAGGCCTAGATGGTTTAAAAAATAAAATTAATCCAGGAAAACCATTAAATTGTAATATGTACGAAGACCATAAAAAATTTCCAAATCTTTCAAAGCTTCCTGACGAGTTATATCAATCTTTAGAAAAACTTAAAAAAAACAAAGAAATGAATAATGCTTTTAGTAAAGAAGTAATTAATAGTTATATCAAACTTAAAAAGTTTGAGATTAATGAATTCAAACAAAAAGAAAATTTTGATAAAACAAAATCAATTACTAAATGGGAAAAAAATAATACGTTAGACTGTTAGATTATGAAAATTTTATCTAACGGCCATTTGTGGAAACACACTAAATTCATTGAAAACAAAAATTTTTTTTTTGATAAAAGTAAAATTTTAAACTCATTGTCAAAAATAGATATTGATGAAGCTTATTCAACTATTTCTAATTGGGAAGGTTATTCTTCAACGCCATTAATTGAATTAAATAAACTTTCAAAAGAATTAAATTTAAATAAAATTTTTTATAAAGATGAAAGTAAAAGATTTGATCTTAAATCTTTCAAGGCTCTTGGTGGAGCTTACGCAGTAGAAAAAATTTCAAAAGGAAATAAAAATATTATAGTTGCGACTGCTACTGCTGGCAATCATGGCAGATCTGTTGCGTGGGGAGCTCGGCGACTTGGATTAAAATGTAAAATTTTTATCAGTGAATTCGTAAGTGATGCTAGGGGGAAAGCAATGGTCGATCTTGGTGCCGATGTAATTAAAGTTAAAGGTAATTATGAAAAATCATTAATTGAATGTATTAAACAATCAACTAATAATAATTGGCAGATTGTTCAGGACGTTGCTTGGAAAGATTATGTGATTGTTCCTAAATTTACGATGGCAGGTTATACGGTAATGATGAAAGAAATAGTTAACCAAATCAAAAATAGTAAAATTACTCATATAATATTACAAGCTGGAGTTGGTGGTATGGCAGGTGCTATGGTTGCAGGTATTGCGAGATATTTAGATAATGTACCAATAACTTTAGTTGTTGAACCTGACAGTGCTGCATGTGTTCTTGAAAGTATTAAAACTGGTAAAATTGAAAAAATTGATATTAAAAGAGAGAGTCTGATGGGTGGTATGTCTTGTGGAGAAGTATCATTAGTCCCATGGGAAATTCTAAAATATTCAATTAAATATTGCATAAGTTTACCAGATGATAATATTTCAAAAACTATGAAATTACTTGGAAAAGCTAGTTTTAGTAATGAAAAGATCATAGCTGGAGAAAATTCAGCTCCAGGAGTAATAAGTTTAATTGCAAGTTGTGAAGACAAAAAAATAAAAGAAAAACTTAATTTAAACAAAAATTCAAATGTTTTACTAATTGGATGTGAAGGTGATACAGATCAAGAAATGTATCAAAAACTTATAAACCAATAAAAGATACTAAAATGAAAATAATTTTAAAAAAAAAAGTTGAAAATTTAGATTTTTATAAAATTTTTAAACCTGAACTAAGTCCAAAAAGAATGTTGGAACTAGGTGTTTTTGGTGGATCTTATTTTGGATTAAATATAAAAGAATATCCTAAAACATGGTTTAAGAATGCTAAGATAAGTAAAACCTTTGATGTTAATTTAAATAGATTTAAGATTGTTTCAGGTTTATCAAGAAAACACTGGATTGAAAAAGGATGGATATTTAAAGAAGATCCTTTGGGCTGGTTTCAATGGTATTGTAGATTCACCAATGGAAGAAAAATTCCTTATATGGATGAAATTCAGATAAAAAGATGGAAAAATTTTAGAAGACATGTTTTGGCAATTGAAAAAAACTGTGACAAAGGTGATATTAATTGCAGAAAGAGACAAAGACAAGCAATCTTACAATGGGCATATAATCCTTATAGATAACATAGATTAATTGTTTATTTATTTTTTTGTTTTAAAATCTATTCCATATTCTGACCTTGGTCCTTTTCTTAATCCAAATGGTCCAGATATAAATAATGTAAGAGGTTTAGTGCCAGGTTTAAGATCAACTCTATGTAAATTATTTGCTGATCTAAAACCTATATAACCTGGGGGTCGCCAATATTTACCTGTACTTAAAGTTTCCCAGTACCCTCCTCTTAATATAACAGTAATATAAGGAAATGTATGGTTATGAACTCCCTCCCCATGGTCATCTGCAAGCATTTCATGAATTAAAATATTAAATGGAAACCATTTTGGCCTGTTTCTCAATAATACATAATACCTATTCATCCAAGGTTTAGCATGTTCAAATTTAGGATGTGATGGCCCTCTATCTAAAACTACTTTTTTACGTCCTAATTTTTCCAGTAATTTCAGAAACATTAATTTAGTTTAATTATAGCGTTGTCTTTTACAACAAACAAATTATTTTCTAAAATTATTGGTCGAGATATTTTTTCACTATCGATTTTAAGTATAGACTTTGTTCTTCCAGTCTCAATTTCTATAACTAATAATCTTCCATTATTTGTTGATAGGTAAATATTATTTAAACCCACTATAAAACCTGTTGGTTTGATTTTTTTTCTTTTTTTTGGTTTGAAGTTTTTTAAAACGTCTGTAACTCGAACAATATTTCCTTTACTCTTTTCAATTACGATAAAATATCCTTCAATAGAAATAGTAAATAAATAATTACCAATTAAACTAGGTCTTAAATTAGAATTAACTTTATTTTCCCAGTTAAAACTTCCTGTTCCAATATCAATTGAGAAAAATTGATTTTTATTATTAGAAAAAAATATTGTATTAGAATCTGCTACTAAATCTGATGTTTCTAAAGAAAATGCCGCCTCATAAATTAAGCTACTTTGAGTAGGTAATTGCCATAATAATTTACCTTTATCTATATCTACAGCGCTTATATCACCAATTGAATTATTAAAATAAATTACACCTTTAACAATAACCATTGATAATTTTTTTTGAGACCTAATTAATGAACTTTCTGTTTTAATATTCCACAATTCTTTACCATCTTTAATTGAAAAACATCGTAAAGTATTAGAAAAATCAATTATAAAAAACTTGTCTTCATATATTTTAATTTGAGAGTTAAAAGGTGCTAAATTACTTTTAGACCAAATTAAATTACCATTTTCTAAATTTAACATATAATATTTTGCAATATTATCTGCAACAATAAGAAAATTTTTATTATTCGCAAATTGTAATATTGGCTTTAGTTTTATTTCTGATTTAGAATAATAGTTTTTTTTCCAAATTAACTTAGATTGATTATTAAATTGAAGTATTGAACCTTTGTTATCAAAAAAAATTAAATTTTTATCATTAAAAGAAATTGTTGGTTCAAATCGATAAAAATTTTTAATTTTAGAAAATTTGTATCTTGAAGATTTTTTTAATAAACCATCATAATTTAATCTTCCATCATTGTTTAAATAGTTTCTAATAGATAAGTTATTATTAACATTGCCTACTAATTTTATTTTTAGATTAGGATTTAATTCTTTTCCAAGAGCTTCTTCTTCAATAAAAATTTCTTTATAATTATAACTATTTTCTTCTGAAATATTTTGAGAAGCTGTCCAAAATTTGGAGCTTTTATTAAAAGAACAACTAGTTGTAATAATAAAAAAGATAATAAAATAAATTATTTTATTCACTTAAATCTCTATTTAGTCTTTTCTGCGCTTCTATTTTTAAATCTTGATTAGCACTTTCTAAACTAATTATACGAGTAAAAAATTCTTTTGATTTTTTTTTTTCATTTTTAGAAAAAAAATACTCTGCCATCAAATATAATGCATGAGATTTCCAAATACTATCCGAATTTATTATTGGATTTAAAATCTCTAATAATTGATTTTCTGAACTGTTATCAGCATTATAAAGTGCTTTTTTATAAATTATTAGTTTTTTTATTTCACTATCTAAAGAGGTTTCATTAATAATTATATCAAACAATTCATTTACTTTTGATTGTTCAGTAATCAACAAATTATCTATAATAAAATATAAAGATAAAGGAGAGTAAGTTGGATCCTTTTTAATTATAAGTTTAACTAACTCATTTTTAGTTAACTCTTTATTTTCTTCAGAATATTCTATTATAAGAGAATTGTATTGATTTGAAATTTCTATCTTTTTCCTATCTTTGTATTCATCATAAACAAAAAAACTTACTAAAAATATTATGATTACAATAACAAATGAAATTAATGATTTTTTATTTTTAGTAATAAAATTTTTAATTCTTTCATTTCTTGTGTTTTTATCTATAATTGCTATTTCTTCATCCATAACTAAATCATTTTACGAAGGACATACTCAAGTATTCCTCCATTTTTGTAATATTCTAACTCATTTTTAGTATCTATTCTGCACAATGTTTTGATAATTTTAATATCTCCCGACTGATATTTAATTTCTAATTTGACTATTTCAGATGGACCTATTCCATTTTCAATGTCAATAACACTTATTAATTCTGAACCTATAAGATTTAAACTTTTTCTATTTATATTATCTTTAAATTGAAGGGGTAATATTCCCATTCCGATTAAATTTGACCTATGAATTCTCTCAAAACTTTCAGCAATCACTGCTTTTACTCCTAATAATTTAGTTCCTTTAGCTGCCCAATCTCTAGAAGAGCCAGTGCCATACTCTTTACCACCTACTACTACTAAATCCGTACCTCTCTTTTTGTATTCAACAACAGCATCATAAACTGGCATTACTTTTCCTTCTGGATATAATTTTGTAAAACCCCCTTCTGTTCCTGGAACGATTTCGTTTCTTATTCTTATATTTGCAAATGTACCTCTCATCATAACTTCATGATTACCTCTTCTAGAACCATAAGAATTATAGTCTTTTGGTAAAATTTGATAATTCATAAAGTATTCACCTGTAGGACTTTCTTTGTGAATATTTCCTGCAGGAGAAATATGATCTGTTGTTATCATGTCCCCTAGTATCAACAAAGGTCTTGCATCTTTTATAGGTTTAAAACCTTCTGGTTTATCAGATAAATTTTCAAAGAAAGGAGGTTTTTTTACATAAGTAGAATTTTCATCCCAATTATAAATACTACTTTTTTTAGTTTTAATTTCTTGCCATTGTTTTGGGCCTTCAGAAACATTTGAATATCTTTTTATAAACATATCTGCATTTAAGGAAGATTTTAATTTTTCCTCTATTTCTTTATTTGAAGGCCAAATATCTTTTAAATAAATATCTCTACCATTTTTATCTTTACCAAATGAATTTTGGTATAAATCAAAAGCCATATGTCCAGCTAAAGCATAAGCAATAACTAATGGCGGTGATGCTAAATAATTTGCTTTAATATGAGGTGAAATTCTTCCTTCAAAATTTCTATTTCCTGACAAGACTGATACTGCATAAATTTTTTCTTTATGAATAGCTTTAACAATATTATCAGCCAATGGACCTGAATTTCCTATACATGTAGTGCAACCATAACCAACTAAATTAAAACCTAATTTGTCTAAGTATTTATTTAATCCAGCTTTTTCTAAATAATCTGTAACAACTTGAGATCCAGGAGCTAAAGATGTTTTTACCCAAGGTTTAACTTCAAGTCCTAATTCAACTGCTTTTTTTGCCAGTAATCCTGCTCCAATAAGTACATTTGGATTAGATGTGTTAGTACAAGAAGTTATTGCAGCAATTAAAATAGAACCATCTTTTATTTCATAATCAGTATTAGATACTTTTGCAGATGAAAAATTATTTTTATTTGTAATTTCTGTAAAGCTTTTCTTAAAACTATTTGAGGCATCAGTTAATAATACTTTATCCTGTGGTCTTTTGGGACCAGATATCGTAGGAACAAGCGTTGACATATCTAAGCTTAGTGTGTCTGTAAATTCAATCTCATCACTTACCCATAAACCTTGGGCTTTTGCATATTCCTCAACAATTTTAATTGTTAAAGCATCTCGTCCAGAAAATTTCAAATATTTTAAAGTTTCTTCATCTATTGGAAAAAAACCGCATGTAGCTCCATACTCTGGAGCCATATTAGCAATTGTTGCTCGATCAGCTAATGACAAATTTTTTATTCCTTCCCCATAAAACTCTACAAATTTTCCCACTACACCTTTATCTCTTAACATTTTTACAACTGTTAAAACTAAATCAGTTGCTGTAGTTCCTTCTGGCATCTTATTTTTAATTTCAAATCCAACAACTTCTGGAATTAACATTGAAATTGGTTGGCCCAACATACCAGCTTCAGCTTCTATACCTCCAACGCCCCATCCTAAAACAGATAAACCATTAACCATTGTAGTATGACTGTCTGTCCCGACTAAAGTATCTGGAAAAAGATATTTATCGCCTTCGAATTCCTCGCTCCAAACAACTTTTGATAAGTACTCTAAGTTAACTTGATGACAAATACCTGTTCCAGGAGGAATTATTCTAAAATTGTTAAATGCTTGTTGACCCCATTTTAAAAAAGAATATCTTTCACCATTTCTATTAAATTCAATTTCAACATTTTTATCAAATGAATCAGGTTTTGCAGATTGATCTACTTGAACTGAATGATCTATTACAAGATCTACTGCTGATAAAGGATTTATAGTATTAGGGTCCTTATTTTTATCTTTTACAGCTTCTCGCATTGCTGCCAAATCTGCTACAGCAGGTATTCCTGTATAATCTTGTAGCAAAACTCTAGCTGGTCTGTAAGCAATTTCTGTTTTAGATTTTTTTTCTTTAAGCCAATGTTTTAATGACTCAATTTGATTTTGGGTAACTAACAATCCGTCCTCATATCTAAGTAAATTTTCTAAAAGTACTTTAAGAGATTTGGGCAATTTAGAAATCCCATCAAGACCATTTTTTTCAGCTATTTTTAATGAATATATTTTGTAACTTTTTTCATTTATTTTTAATTCTGTGAGAGATTTGTAAGAATTTTTTTTACCAGGTTTCATATCTTATATATAAAATGTAATTATGCTCAAAAGAAGAAGTACTGACATAACATAATTAAAATTCTTAATAAATTTATCATTTGTCGCAAATTTCCTTAAGAATTTTCCAATAAAGGTCCATAAAGTGATACTTGTTGATGAAAATAAAAAAGCTAGTACAACTACTTGAGTCGCATAATTAATGTAATTTTCACCTAACTCAACATAATTTGATACAACAATTATAGCTACTGATACTCCTTTGGGATTTAGATATTGAAAAAGAAACGTTTCAATAAATTTAACTGGATTTTTTTTTTTAATTCTCTCTGATCCACTAGAAAAAGCAATTTTATAGGCTAAATATAATAAAAATAAAGTTCCAAGATATTTTATTACTACTTGAATAATTGGAAACAATTTAAATACATTAATTAATCCAATTGTTAAAAAGATAACTAAAGAAGTAAAACCTAAAGTCACTCCTAAAATATGAGGTATAGTTTTAGTTATCCCAAAATTAAATCCTGAATAAGAAGCAACAACATTATTTGGTCCAGGAGTATAAGCTGTGACAAACCAAAATATTGCAATTGATAATATTTCAGGATGCATATCTATGCTATAGGCAAACCATCTTCAGATTTTTGAGAAGGATGAACTAAAATTACTTTACCTTCCTTGTCAATTGATCCTAAAATCAAAACCTGAGATATTACACCAGCAATATTCTTTTCTGGAAAATTACAAACTCCAATTACCTGTTTTCCTTTTAAATTTTCCTCATTATAATAATCAGTTATTTGAGCTGAAGATTGTTTAATCCCAATCTCTTTTCCAAAATCTAGTTTTACAACTAATGAAGGTTTTCTGGCTTTTTCATTTTTTTGGACTGAAATTACAGTGCCAACTCTTATGTCTACTTTGTCAAAAATGTCATAGGTAATTTGTGGTTTCATAATAATAATATATATTTAAGTAAAAATATGAGTATAGAAAGCAATTTATATAAAAAATCAATAAAGATTTTAACAGATTTAATTAGTTATAAGACTGTTTCTGGTCAAGATAATAATGAACTTATAAATTACTGTGAAAAAATACTTAACGAATTAAGTATAGAAACTTTTAAAGTTTTTGATGAGGATAAAAAGAGAGTAAATTTATTTGGAACTCTAAAAGCAAAAAAAACAAATGGAAAAAAACCAATAATATTGTCTGGTCATACTGATGTTGTTCCTGTTTCGAAAGGTTGGTCATCTGATCCTTTTACTGCAACAATAAAAGGAGACAAACTTTATGGAAGAGGATCATGTGATATGAAAGGTTTTATTGCTTGCACTCTTGCTTTTGCACCAGTCTTTAAAGAAAATAATTTAGATAGAGATATTCATTTTTGTTACACTTTTGATGAAGAAACAGCATGTATAGGAGCTCCACTTTTAATTAAAGAATTAAAAAAAAGAAATATAAAAGATGGAATTTGTATAATTGGTGAACCTACTAATATGAGAATTATAGATGCACATAAAGGATGTTATGAGTACACAACTTATTTTGAGGGTTTAGCAGGACATAGTTCTGCACCACATAAAGGAGTAAGTGCTGTTGAGTTTGCTGCTAGATATGCAAGTAAACTAATTGAGTTAAGAAAAGAACTAAAAAAAAGAGTTCCTAAAAATTCTATATTTGATCCACCTTTCTCAACTTTACAAGTAGGTGGAATTTTTGGGGGGATAGCTCATAATGTGATTGCTGACAAGTGTCATATTAATTGGGAAACAAGACCTGTTGTAAAAGAAGATGGAATTTTTTTAAATAATGAAATTGATAAATTTGCAAATGAAATACTTTTACCAGAAATGAAAAAAGTTTTTTCTAAATCTAGTATTAAAAAAGAAATTATTGGCGAAGTGACAGGATTTGATCGTGTAGAAAAATCTGAGGCATGTGAGCTTGTATCTAGTTTAACAGGTGATAATTCAAGAGAGGTAGTATCATTTGGAACTGAAGCAGGATTATTTCAAGAAGTTGGAATTAGTACAGTAGTATGTGGACCAGGATCAATAGAACAGGCTCATAAAATAGATGAATTTATAGAGCTTAATGAATTAAAAAAATGTTTGAAGTTTCTTAATGGTTTAAAAGATTTATCTACTATAAATTAACTCCAACCACCAACAGATTTAACTTCTAGAAATTCTTCAAGACCGTGTTCTCCAGCTTCTCTTCCAATTCCTGAATGTTTAAAACCACCAAATGGAGCATCAACAGCAATACCAGCACCATTTACATCAACCATTCCCGATCTTAGTTTTCTTGCAACTCTTTTTACTTTCTCAGGATCTTGAGTTTGAATATAATTAGTTAATCCATAAGGTGTATCATTAGCTATTTCAATTGCCTCTTCTTCAGTTTCAAATGACATTACTGATAATACAGGTCCAAAAATTTCTGTTCTAGCAACTTCCATATTATTATTAACATCCGCAAAGACAGTGGGTTTTACAAAATAGCCTTTATTTAAACCTTGAGGTTTTCCAGGTCCTCCAGCAACTAATTTTGCTCCCTCATCTATTCCTTTTTTTATTAAAGTCTGAATTTTATTGTATTGAGTTTCAGAAATTACAGGTCCAATATGTTCACCTTCTTTTTTAGGATCACCTACCTCAAAATTTTCTGTATATTTCTTTAGTCTATCTATTGCTTCTTTATAAATTGATTTTTCAATGAGCATTCTTGTGGGTGCATTACATGATTGGCCTGAATTTCTAAAGCATCTTAATGCGCCTCTTTCGATGGCCTCTGGGTCAGCATCTTTAAATATAATGTTAGCACCCTTTCCACCTAGCTCTAAGCTAACTCTTTTAAAATCTTTAGCAGCATTCTGTGAAATCAAAGCTCCTGCTCTTGTAGAGCCAGTAAATGAAATCATATTCACGTCAGGATGACTTGTTAATGCATCACCTGTGGTCTCTCCATCACCATTTACTAAATTAAACACTCCTGCAGGAAATTTTGTTTCATCTATAAGTTCAGCTAAAATCATAGATGATAAAGGCGCTAGTTCAGACGGTTTTAAAATCATTGTACATCCGGATGCTAATGCTGGCATTACTTTTAAACAAACTTGATTCATGGGCCAATTCCATGGTGTTATTAAAGCACAAACTCCTTTTGGCTCATAAATTAACCTTTGATTAGGAGCATGTTCTCCTAAAGGTTTTTCAAATTCAAAGTTTTTTAAATATCTAATAAAAGATTTTAAATGTGCAGCTCCAGTACCAGCTTGTAGTTTTGTTGCAAAATCTTTTGGGGCACCCATTTCGGTAGTAATTGCATCAGCAATATCTGCCCATCTTTTTTTATAATTTTCATAAAGTTTTTCTAATAATTGAATTCTTTTATCTTTATTTGAAAATGCCCAGTCGTTATATGCTTTTTTTGCTGAAGTTACTGCTAAATCGACATCTTCTTTATTTCCTAAAGAGATAACTGCACAGTCTTCCTCTGTAGCAGGATTGATGATTTTAATTTCTTTTTTGCTTTTTGCTGCTACCCACTTTCCATCAATATAAAAATCTTTTTTATTTTCCATAAAAGACACCTAACCTTTCCTCATTTTTTTGCAAATAAATTAGTTAATTCATAAACTATTGTTGCTGCGGCTAAAGATGTAACCTCAGCATGATCGTAAGCTGGAGAAACTTCGACAACATCTGCAGAAATCAAATTCATTCCAGATAATCCTCTAATAACATTAACCATTTCTCTTGTAGTCATTCCTGCTATTTCAGGAGTACCTGTACCTGGTGCAAAAGCAGGATCTAAAACGTCAATATCGATTGATAAATATAATGGATTATCTCCTACTCTTTTTTTAATTCTCTCAACAATTTTATCTGTACCTTGAGTTTGGAACTCATCGCAATGAATTATTTTAAATCCAAAACTTTCATCATTTTTTATATCATCTCTGCTATATAATGGTCCTCTAATTCCAACATGCATTGAGGCATCATCCAAAAATAAGTTTTCTTCTCTTGCTCTTCTAAAAGGAGTACCATGAGTGTAAGGTGCACCAAAATAAGTATCCCAGGTATCTAAATGAGCATCAAAATGAACCAATGCAACAGGACCATTATTAATTTTATTAACTGCTCTCAAAAGAGGAAAAGCAATAGTGTGATCGCCTCCTAAACTTATGATACTCCCTGTTTTTTCAAGTAAATCAATCGCACTTTCTTCTATTTGTTTAATTGCTTCATTTATATTAAATGGATTGCAAGTTATATCACCTGCATCAGCAACTTGTTGCACTTTAAAAGGCTCAACATCATAACTAGGATGATAGTTAGTTCTTAAGTGTCGAGAAGCTTGTCTAATACTTTGAGGTCCAAATCTTGCTCCAGGTCTATAACTAGTACCAGCATCAAATGGTATTCCTACAATTGCAACATCACAGCTTTCAACATCTCTCAATTCTGGCAATCTTGCAAATGTTGAAGGGCCTGCAAACCGAGGTACTTTAGTTCCGCTTACAGGTTGGATTGGATCTTTATTTCTTTTTTTTTTCACAGTAAAATTGTATCACATTCTTTTAAATTGGAATATCTTCTATATATATATTTATGAACTTAATAAGATTAATCATATTATATTTATTTATTTTTTCTCAAGTACAAGCTGATACAATTTATAATCTTATAAAAATTCCTAATCTTGAAGTTTATGAAATAAATACTTCAAATAAACTTAGATACTTATATGCAAAAAAACCATTCACTATTGGTGTTGATAACAATATAAATTGCTACAATTCAGAAAAAAAAGATTTAGACCAAAAATATAAAATTATTCAAAAAAATTTAAATAAATATAATCAAAAATTTTTAAAAAAAATAAATCTTAAATATATTGTTCTTTGTAAAAAATTATCAATTTCTGGAATTTTAACTGCAGGAATTCCAGATCATAAAATGAAAACTTTAATAATAGATATTAAATTTAATAGTAAACATTTTGAAAGAGTTATACATCATGAAGTATTCCATATAATAAATGACGGATATAAAAATTATTTTAATGAATATGAATGGTCAAAATTAAATGATGATAACTTCCAGTACGCAGCATGTTCTACATGCACTGATAAAACAGGATTATATGTTTATAAAGAATTTAATGGTTTTTTTACAGA
>CACFSU010000006.1 GCA_902569055.1 uncultured Pelagibacteraceae bacterium
TTTTTTTTAACTTTCTTTTTAAGAAAATAGTAAAGTTCACTTACTATATTATCTTTTATTTCTGGTTTAATTTTAATTTGATAATTGAATGAATTCTTTTTATTATTTATAGGTCTTGGTATTTCTTTATCTAATATCAGTGGAGTTTTAGAGTTTTTTGGCGTTGCTTGTATATTAATTTTCTCAAAACTTTTAGTAGATTCAATATTGCTGTCAGATTTTAAAATATTATTAGTTGCCTCAACAATTTCTTTTATTGAATAAATTCTCATAAATTTTTAGAATCAATATCAATATATTTATATTATATGAGTAACTTTATTCAAGTAGTGGTTGTATAAGCTAATGGCAAATTTTTTTAATTATTTAAAAATATTCTACTATCATCATTATCGGTAAGACATACGCAAGTCAATTTGCCAGAAAAATAACAACCACTATCAATATTTATTCGATATGGATCATTAGTAATTTTTTCTTCAGGTGTATGACCATGAACAATAATCTTTTCTGCTTTAAAATTTTTTTTAAAAAATTCACTAGATCTAGTCCATAAATAATCTTTTTTTACTTGATCTAATAATTTTTTATTTGGATCAATTCCAGCATGAACAAAGAGATAATTTTTGGTTGAATAAGTAAAGTCGAGTGTTTTAAAAAAATTAATATGACTATCTTCCATTTTACTTAGAAGGTGTTCCCTCAATTTATTAATAACGTTATCCTCAAATCCTTCTTTAATAAATTCTACAATTTCTATATCGTAACTCTTAAAAGTTTGATCTGCCCCAAAATTAAGCCAATTTTTAATATTGTTGTTCTTATTAAATATAAAATCTATCATAAACTCGTCATGATTACCCATTAGATTTATCATCTTAATATTATTGTTTTTTAATTTTAGTATTTGATTGATAACTTCTTTTGAGTTTTTTCCTCTATCAATATAATCACCTAAATAAATTAATAGATCTTTTTTTACATCAAATTTATCATAGGTAAGTATCTTTTTATGAAGCAGGGTTAATTCATTCAAACATCCATGAATATCCCCAATAGCAAAAAAATTCATTAGCTTTAATCAACTCTTTGAAATAAGACCACAAAAATTGTTCTTATTAAAATATAAACATCCAACATTAAATTCCAGTTTTTAATATAATATAAATCGTGTTGAAAACGTTTATCCATTGCGCCTTCTTTATTTGTCGGACCTCTGAGACCGTTAACTTGAGCCCAACCTGTAATACCTGGTAAACATTTGTGCCTTTGCATAAAATTCTTTACCTCTTTAGAATAAAATTTTGTATGTTGAGCCATATGAGGTCTGGGTCCAACTATTGACATATCACCTTTCAAAACATTAAAAAACTGAGGAAGCTCATCAATACTTAATCTTCTAATAATTTTGCCAACTTTTAAAAGTCTTGAATCTCCAGATTTTACTTGAATCGATTCATTAATATTCTCCATTTTTTTTAAAGATCTTAATTTTAAAATATTAAATGATTTTCCATCCCAACCAGTTCTTTTTTGTTTAAAAAATATAGGAAAACCGTCTTCTATAATTATACAGATAGAAAATATTAAAATTATAGGTAAAGAAATTAAAATAAAAAATAAAGAAAATATTTTATCCATTAAGGTTTTTAATAAAAAACTTGTGCCATAAAAAGGAGAAAATGAAACATTATAAAAATCAAACCCTGACTCACTATCTAAGGCCTCAACAAATTTAAATTTAGACTCTGGTTGAATTAATCGACAATCAACAGAAAAGTTTAAAAACTTATCAATCAAATTTTCAATATGAGATTGAGTTTTAATTGAAGAAATTATCCAAACTTGTCCTATAGAATGATGATTTAAAATTTGACCAAAGTTTTCATTTAATCCAAAACTAGGAATTCCATAAAAATTTGTATCTTTTTTATTTAATTGATCTATCGCTATTAAACATTTTATTATTGAATTACTTACTTTTTTTGGAAATTTTTTAATAATGTTTTGACACGAAATAGAATCTCCAATTAAGAGTATATTTCGCTGGATAGAATTTGATTTTACTAACTGAGCATAAATAAAATCAAATACTACTTTGAAAAAAAGAAATAAAATAGTAGATGTAAATATATTTGTAAAAAGCCATATACGTGAATAATTATCAGTTGTTTTAAATATTACTGTTACTAAAATTACAAAAACAAATGTTTGAATAAGTAATATAAATTCTACTCTAAGCCATTGAACCGTTCCTTTAACATACCTTTTTTCTTTAGTTTTAAAAATTGATAAAATAAAAAAAATAATTACGATGAATATAGATGCTTCTATATATTTATCTGTTAAATTCCATGTTTCATTCCTAATAAAATAAGAAAAAGAACAGCTAAAATATAGAACTAAACTTAAAAATAAATGATAAAATAAAAGAAATGACTTGTCGTCTCTTTGAAATACTTTTTCAAATAACATTAACTAAATTATAATTGATTTATTCTTAAATAATAAGAGTTAACTATAGCTTTTATATTTATTATAATATCCACCGTACTGATAGTAGCCATAATAGCTTGCTTTAGATGTATCTAGGTCATTAAAAATTAATCCATCGACTTTTACTTTTACATTAATTAATTTTTTCAACACTGATTTAATTCCAACTAATTTTGTAACGTTAGATCTCACAATAAGAAAATTATGATCAGTAGCCTGACTTATAAACAATGTGTCACTTACTGGTTGTATAGGTGGTGTATCTATTATTACATAGTCGTATTTTTTTTTAAGAATATCAAAAAAATCTTTAAGTTTATTTGTTGATGTCAAATCAGTTAAATCTGATCTTCTTGTGCCTGATGTCATAACCTCAATTTCTGATCCTGGTAGTTTCATTAAACAATCACTCAATTGAGTCTTACCTTGAATAATATCACTAAATCCAACTTTAGGAGCTTCATCTACCTGATTTGTTTTACTTAATACTGATGGTCTTCTGATATCCGTTTCAATTAGAAGTACTTTTCCAATTTTAGAAAATGCTAAAGCAGTATTTAAAGAAACAGTAGTTTTCCCTTCTCCAGAGTAGGTTGAGCTTATTAATATTGATTTATTTTTTTGATATTTGGCAACTAATAAAGTTCTAAGAGTTCTTATACTTTCTGAAAATTCAGAGTTAACATCTTCAATAAACATTTGTGATAAATGGTATCCTTTATCCAATTTTTTAACTTTAGGAAGTGTTGCTAATACTGGAATATTTAAAACATCTAAATTTGAGGGTTCAATAACAGTATTACTATTAAATTCTAAATAAACCAAACCTCCAAAAAGTATAGCAAATGATAAAAGGTAAAAAATAATCGTTATTTGGGTAATATTCGGAGCTATAGGTAATAGCGGTAAAAGAGCATTTTGAATTATCCTAACATTAGAAGATTGGAGCTCTTTTACTTCATTTGTTTCTTTCATTCTTTGAAGGAATGTTTCGTAAATTCTATTATTAGTTTCAACTTCACGTACATATTGTTGCAAAGCAACATCTTTTTCTTCTAATACTTGTAGTTCAGATTTCGCTTTTTCCAGTTCTAATTCACTTGACTCTATAAATCCTTTTAAATTTGATAATTCAAAAGCAGCTGCCGCAATATTTTCTTCTAAAATTTCCTTGAGTCGATTATCTAAATTTTGCTTTGTTTTCATGGCTTTTTTTACTTTTGGATGTTCGTCCGTATAAATAATTTGTAATGACTCGATATTATTATTCGTTGAGTTAATATTTGTTCTTATAGAATCTACTTCTTTTTTATTTCTTAGATCTGCGATTGCTAAAAGCTCATCAACATTTCCTTCGGCAAGCTTTATTGAAGTAAGATCATTTTGTTTTTTTTGTAATTCTCTATTAGCATCAATAATTCTTTGAGACACAGATTTTATTTGATCTATTTTAAGATCTTTAATATCACCAATATCAATTAAATTATTTTCTTTTTTATAGTCTAGTAATTTTTGTTCAGCAATTTCCATTTGTTCTAAAAGTTTTGCTAACCGTACATTAATTTGTTCATTTGCATAATTTGTAACTTTTACTTTAGTGTCTACATCATATTTTAAGTAAGCTTCAATAACTTGTTCTAATAAAAATTTTGCCAACTCAGCACTACCTGAATTCATAGTAATATTAACAACATCACTATTTCTTATTTGTGTTACTGCTAAATTTTCTTTTATATATTTTTTATAATTTGCAGTTAAATCTTTTGTTTTAACAGGATCTTTTTTTTTATTAAAATTGAAAAATAAAAAATTTTTTGCAAAATAATTTTTAGGCAATTTTTTATAAAGTAAATTTATTTGATCTATTTTTTTATTATCTTTTAAAATAGAAGATATAACTTCGTCACTCTCTATAATTTGAATTTGGTTATTTATATAATTAGAATTACTAAAACCTGTTCTTCTTCCTTCACCATCATAAACTTCTTCTATATTTACAATATTCTTAGTAGATTCTTCTATTACTAAAGTTGCTTGGCTTTGAAATGTAGGATTTATGTTTAAAGATATAAACAGGCCCAATAATCCAAATAAAATTGGTATTAAAAAAAGTATTCTTTTATATTTTAGTAATATTATCCAATAATGGGCTAAATTTAATTGCTCATTAATGTCACTTATTTTATCTAAAAAACTTTTTTCCATATAAATAAATATAAGTAATAGAATCTAATTAAATAAGATTCCCTTACAAGTTGTTTTTTATTCTTAGAGTCTATCTAGTAATTTTTTTTTTTTTTACACTACATATTGTGTTGTTAGTTTTCTATAATAATACTACCTACCTCATTACTAAATCTTGGAATATTTCTTAAATAATACAATTTAAGTGATTTATTTTTTTTTTTATTATTTTTTGAGAGTACAAATAAATTTATAAAATTTTTTTCAAACTCAATTTTACTGCTATTATTATTAATTTGATGAAGTATTTTTACTTCCCAATATGTGTAATCCAATGCAGACTTTTTTTCAGTTTTACTTATTAGGTTATAAAGTTTTTTGCTACTAATACTTTTATTTTGGATATCTTTCTTTTTAAAAATCAATGGCTTAACAAAAAAAATAGAGTGCTTATAAGGTAAATAATTGATAGTTTTTGAAAAATAACCCTCAATTTTAGGACTATAGGATATTATTAATATAGAGAAAATATTATATAAAGAGATTATAATTAAAATACTAATTAATAATCTTTTTATGTATTTATTAATAAAAGACACATTAAATTTTATCAAAATAAAGTTAATTTTACCATTAATTTTATTAACTTTATTTTTATATAGTGAAACTTTAGCCGAAGAAAAATTTGTAGGATTTATTGATACACTTGAAGGCGATGCATTCATAATTAAAGATGAAGATGAAATTAAATTAAAAGAATTTGATCAAATTTTTATACAAGACAAAATAAGAATTGAAATTGGTGCATCGATTATTGTTTCTTTTATTGATAACTCTCTCCTAACTTTAAAAAACGAATCTGAATTTATAGTGCAAAAATTCGATCAGTCATCTAAGCCCTCATTTATTTTATCTATACCTAAAGGTAAGTTTTCATTTGAATCTGGATCCATAGCAAAAAATAAGAATGGATTGATGAAAATTAAGCTTTCTGGATTAGATGTAAAACTAAATGGTACTCTTATAGTTGGTCAAAATTTTGGAGGTAGTAAAAATGTATCACTTGTGGAAGATTCAACAGGAAATTTAGGAACACTTGAAATTGGTATTGAAGGAAATAATGAAACAAAAATTATTTCTGAGAGTGCAACTGGAGTTACTCTTAACTTTACTGATGAAGAGCAAGAAGCCTTGATTGCAGGCAATATTGCAGCAATCACTACTTCTGTAACAGCAATAGAAGAAACACAATTATCTGAAGAAGAAAGAAATGAAATAGTTGAAGAAATGAAAGAAGTGACAATAAAATCTACAACTAAAAGCGAAGAAAACATTGAAAGAGCTATAACAAAACAACTGGCTGATGGAACAATTCCTGATGCTAATGGAGATGGTGTTACCGACTTAGCTGATGTTGAAGCTTATAAAGCTGAATTATTAGGATTAAAAAAATCTAAATTAGATTTTGTAGTTGAACAATCAAAAGAGGATTTAAGTTTATTATCAGATATTATTGTTAATTCAGACTCTGATCAATCAATGCAATTAATGGAAAATATGATGGAAACTAATTCTGAAAGCGCATCATTGCTAATGACTGAAATAATAGAACAAGAATTTGATATTTTTTCACATGTTGCATCTGCTGAAACTGGAAATTTTGAAGACTTAAGAGAAACAATTGTTACTGAAATGATTCAAGATGGTAGTGACTTTGTTGCAGATACGATGGCTCAGATTATGGCAGTAAGTGACACTGAAATGGGTTCATATTTGATGAATGAAATAACAAATATTGAACAATCAGCTGAAAATGAAAGAAATTTAGCTATGGATGTACTCGCAACCTTTACAGAAGTTGCTTCTGAAAAAATGGATAGTTATATGCAAAATGATCCTTCTATAATGACTAGTTTTGCTGAAATTGCTTTTGCAAATGCTGATGAAAATGATGCTGAAATTATAGCAGATATGATGCAACAAACTGATGGAAAAAATTCAGCTTATTTAATGAGCACTATGATGGCTGCTAATGATGAGATAATCGGAAATGTTTATGAAAATTTGGCAGAACAAGAATTTGATATTTTCAATCATATAGAAACTGCAAAAATGGATATTATTGATATTGATGCTGGTCCATCCGTATCAATATCTACTTCAGATCCTTTATTGCCAACAACTGATTCAGATATATTTACAGCTGATAATAATCAAATTTTAAATGAAGAAAATTTTATTGACAATTTAAAAGGAGAAATTTTTACCAAGATTATTGAAACTAGCAATCAAACTGCAGCAGAAATGACAGCAGAACTAATGATGAATAGTGAAGGTGATAGTGCAAAATTTATGATGGAAACTATGATGGACAGTAATCCTGAAATAATTGGTGAAGTGATGGAAAATTTTGTGGAAGAAGATTTTGATATATTTGATCATTTTGAAGATACTACTATTGAGGAACCAACTGAGATTACATCTTTGGATATACCTTTAAATAGTGAAATAAATGATCCCTCTGTGAGTAAAAATAAAAAAGGTTTAACTAAAGAAGAAAGAATAGCTGCTAAAGCAGAAAGAAAAGCTGAAAAAAGAAGAATTAAAGCTGAGAAAAAGGCTGCTAGGTTAGCAGCAAAAGCTGAAAGAAAAGCAGCTAGAAAAGCTGCTAAACTTGCAGCAAAACAAGCAGCTCAAGAAATAGGTGTTACTGAATCGTTTGAAACTAACCCTGACCTTCAAGAATTAAAAACTGAAGTTTTTCAAGACATGATGACTTACTCTAATGAAAGCACAATGGAAACTATGGCCCAATTAGTTGTAACTGCTGATGAGTCCACAGCCACACTAATTTTTGAAACAGTTGTAACTGAACAACAAAGTATGTCCACTGATGATACTGCTTCAGAAAACAATTTTGCTTTAGATTTGATGAGTAATTTAAGCAATGTTGACTCTAGTATAGTTACTGAAATGTATGAAACTCAAGAGGATCTTGTTGACAACATGATGAGTACTGCTTTATCAAATATTTCATCGGAAGACTCAGAAGCTATTGCCAATATAATATCTTCCTCAGGAAATGACGAAATAAATGAAATAGTTTTTAATAATATAGCTTCTTCCAATGATCAAAATTTAACAAGTAATGTTTTTTCATCATTAGCCAATACCGAAGATGGAGCGGAGGCTATAATTGCGATAGCTTCAACAAATCAAAGTCTTTATGAAAATATAGCTCAAGATATTGATCCAACTATGACAGCTGCGTCTTTATATGCTAATACAACTGCAGAATATACTACAGCTGCTGCAACAGCGGCAACAACAACTAATACAGATACAACTACTTATGAAGCCGGTGGTATATCTTGGACAACCTACCCCATGACAACAGGTACTTATTCTACAAGCACTTATATAAGTATAAACGGAACAGCAACTTCTATGAATGGAGTAAATTATTCAGCATCAGATTTACCTGATGGATTAACTTTAGATTATACAAGTGGTTTAATTTTTGGAACCCCAACAAGTCCTGGAAGTTGGAATTCAACAATTACTGCAACAGACATGATGGACTCCAATACTTTTGCAACAGCTAGTTTAAGCTTTGATATTATAGAGGACACTAGTGGAGGCTATGACAGTGGTGGTGGAACTAGTTTTTCATTCATGTCAACTCCTTATCCTCCAGCAACTCTAACTGTAAATAATTCAATTACACCAATATTTCTTTATACTACTGGTGGAGTTGGAAATATTAATTTTACTGCAACAGGTTTACCAATGGGTTTGTTTATATCAGGCGATCAAATTAGTGGATCTCCAGATACTCAAACCTTTTCATCAAGTAGTGTAAATATTATTGCTACAGATGAGGATGGAAATACTGCAAGTACAAATATTACCTTTCCAAAAGTAGATTCTGCTAGTGCTGGAGGAGGAGGAAGTGCAACTGGACCAATATGGACAACATATCTTTATGGACCTACAACATTAACTGTTGGTACGGAAATGATGGACATGTTTTTGGATGCTACAGGAACTGGATCTTTAAGTTTTACTGCATCAAACTTACCACCAGGATTATATGTTGACGGACAATATATTAAAGGTTCACCAACAATGGAAAATATGTATTCAGTTAGCGTAATGATTACAGCAACAGATGATAATGGTTCACAAACTAAATATGTTAACTTTCCAAAAGTAGATACCAGTGGTGGTGGAACCGTGGATTGGAACACTCTTGCCGCAGAATTTCCATCCACTTTAATTGTAGATGATCCTATTTCTTCAGTAACATTATCTGCAACGGGATCAGGTGTAATTACTTACGATTATTCTGGGACTTTACCTGAAGGTCTATTTTTAACTGCTGGAATATTATCCGGAACTCCAACTACAGAATATGAATTTACAAGAAACGTAACATTCACAGCAACAGACTCAGATGGAAATACAGGTGATTTATTAGTTACCTTTCCTCAAGTAGATGGTGATGGCGGTGATGATGATAGTGAGGTTACATGGAACACAACTTCTGCAGATATAACTTCTACTTTAGGTGGTAGCTTGACTGTCGATACTGCAATCAATTCTGTAACATTAAGTGCAACAGGAAATGGTACTATAACTTACAGTCAAATAGGGTTACCACCTGGATTAACTTTGACAGCTGGATTAGTTTCTGGAACACCGACAACTCAAGATCCTACTGGATCAACAGTTACTTTTACTGCAGAAGATGATGAAGGTAACACTGAAGATTTAGTTGTTTCCTTTCCACCTATAAGTGCCAGCTCAGGCGGTAGTGTAACTTGGTTTACTTCACAAGCTGATTTTCCATCTACTATGACTAAAGGAACAGCAATTTCCTCTATAACTTTAAGTGCTACAGGTAACGGAGCTATAACATATACAGATGACGGTAATTTACCAAATGGAATTTCTTTAACAGCAGGAATAGTTTCTGGAACTCCTCAGAATGTTAGAGCTACAGAGACTACTGTAACTTTTACTGCTGAAGACATTGATGGTAACTTAGAGACCTTGACAGTTTCATTTCCAATAATAAGTGCTGCAAGCGGTATTAGTAATCCTAACTGGGTTACTACCCCAACAACTTCAGCAAGTTATACTACAAGTTCAAATATAAGCATAAGTGCAGAAGCAGTTTCGGTCCCAGCAGCAAATGGAGTAATTTATTCTGCTTCAAGTTTGCCTCCAGGTGTAACTTTAGATACAGCAACTGGGCTTATTTCTGGAACTCCTACAACTGCTGGAACTTATACGTCAGAAATAAAAGTAGAAGATGCAACTGATAGTACTTTTCAAATAACTGAAACTTTAACATTCATGGTTTCTGCTGGAGGAAGTGAAACTTTAACTTTTGATACCGCAGAAACTTTACCCTCTGTTGATGCAGGAGAAAGTATATCTGAAACTATTCAAGCTACTGCAAGTTTAGGTTCACCTATTACTTATACTTTTATTTCAGTAAGTAATACAGGAAATTCAGATGATACTTTAGCAGGAACTGGGATAACTATTACTGGAAATTTAATTTCTGGTATAGCACCAAGTTTATTTAATGCAGCAACATATTCTTTTGAATTTCAAGTCTCAATAAATGCTGGTGCTACAACTAATAATAAGACTTTCAAGATGGATATATCACAAGATAATACATGTGTATCTCCAACTAATAATATTTGTATTTAATGATAATAAGTAAAAATTTTTTACAAAACTTATTTTTATTAATTTTAGCCATTAGCGTTAGTTTTAACGCAAGTATTAATCCTTTAATGACTCAAGTTTCCTCTATAGGATTTATCTTAGTTTTTTTATTTTGTTTTAAAAATAATCAAGTTTTAGAAATGATTAAAGAAAATTACGAAAGAAATAAAATTTTTTTTATTTTTTTTTTTATCTATATATCTTTTTTAATATTACAAATAACTCCCCTACCACTTAATTTAATTAAAATTATTGCTCCCAATAACTATGATTTATATACTTCTATAAGGATTGACAAACAATTATGGTCATTAAGCGTAGATCCAAGTAGTTCATATATTAGTATGTTAAATTGTATTAATTTCTTTATAATTTTTTTAACCTTTCCAGTTTTGTTTAGTAGAAGTAAATATTTAATGAAATTTTTATTTTTCTTATGTGTATTAGGATTTTGTCACGCAATATTTGCGACTTATTGGATGTTAATAGGAAATCCATCAAATTTTTTAATAGAAAAAATTCATTATTTGAGAGCATCAACTGGCCTTTTTGTAAATAGATCAGTTTTTGGAACGTTTTTATTTTTATGCGCATATTCTGGTCTTTTTTATATTGTTATTTTTTTTCAAAAAAATCAAATTTCTAATTTTACTTTTCCTCATCAAATTAAAAGTAAAATTCTTTTTATAAGAATTTTTATTATTTTTTTAAGTATAGGAATTTTAACAACTTGGTCTAGAGTAGTTAACTTTAGTTATATTTTAATATTGTTATCTTTTTTATTTTATTCGAGAATATCCTTTAACAAATTCGTTAACCCTTTATCAATAATAATAATTTTAATACTGATTTTTGATGTTTTGGTTATGGCAATTTTTTTTGGTAATGCCAGATTAGTAGAAAGACTTGTAGAAACTCCAATACTTAAAGATTTTATAAGACTAAACTTAATTTCTTTTGGGTTCGAACAATTTAAAAATTTTTGGTTATTTGGTTACGGAAATGGAGCTTTTGGACAAATTTTTAAAATATTTTATCCATTTCAAGATAATTCTTTCAATTATTTAGCAGAACACGCTCATAATGACGGAATTGAACTTTTGGGAGAAATAGGAATTTTAGGATGTTCGATACTATTACTATTATTTATATCTTATTTTAAAATAATATTAAAAAACATTCATCAATCAAGACAACTTGCTAGATTTACTTTATTTTCTTTATTATTAATTATCTTATTTATTCAAAGTTTAGTAGATTTTTCATTACATGCTCCTGGTATACTAATTTTAATCACAAGTATTTTATCTATAGGTCTAGTAAAATTTAAAAAAAATATTAATTAATTACTTAATATTTCCATTAATCACCACCTCTAAGTATATCCTCATCTTGACTTATAATATACCAGTCATCCTGCTCAGCTATATAAGGTTTGTAAGTTTTAAATAATGTCTCTGATGGAGTTAAAAGACTTATTACATTATTCCATTTTACCAATTTAGTAGATGGTATAAAAACTATATCATTTGGTAAAATATAAAAATTATTTGCTGATATAAAAGCAGCAGGATTATTTAAATTAATTGAATAAATATCAATATGCAAAAATTTAGTTAGATCCTCTCTTAATACATAGATGTTTTTTGTTTTTGCAGTAGCTTTATTAATTCCTTTTGTAGCTAATAATTCAGTTAAAGTTAAGTCTTTATAGACAGAAATAGGTCCTGAGGTAGTAAATTCTCCAAAAGCATAAGCTTGATCAGTATCAGACTCCGATACATGTAGTACGTCGTCTTTTCTCAAAAAAATATCTAACTCAGTATTATTTTTATTTAAAAGCTCATAAAGATCAATTTCAAAAACCTCTTCACCTCTTCTTAAGAGTGCTGTTTTAACATAACTTTTTTGATCTTTTACGTACCCTGCCTTAATAAGAGCATCAAGTATCTTTAATGGTTGCTCTGAAAGAAGGATGGCCAATGGACGATTAATTGCACCAGTTATATATACATAAGCGCTATTATATTGTTCTATTTTAACTATAGTTTCAGGTTCTTGATAATATGTTTTTAATACATCATTAATAAATGCTTGAGCTTCTTCCTTAGTTTTACCGTCTATTACTACTTGACCAACATAAGGAATTGTCACGTCTCCGTTCGGACTTATTGTATAAGACCCATCAATATCATCAATATCTGTAATTGATACATTTATAACATCACCGGAACCAATTGAATAATAATATTTATTTTCTTTCACTAAATTAGAAAGATTTTTATCTTTTTCTTTTTTTATATCCTCAAATTTAGGAAGTGATGCTGTATTGATTTCATTTAAATTATGAAATTTTAAAGTTACACCTCTTTGTTTTAAACCTAATTTATTAGGGTTAGAACTTTTTGGTTCGCTTTTAAAACCAGTTGAATTAGTGCAACTTGTTATAAATAAAAATAAAAATATTATTCTTAAATTCATACACTAAAGATTTATATATTATTGTTCAAAAATATCATATAGATAAAAAACATGGGTAGTTTAAAAATAAAATTAATCCCAATTATAATTTTATTATCTGGCCCTCCTGCATTCAGAAAAACTGAAAATACTAATAATACATTAACTCCAGAGGTGGATATTTGGATAATAATTCAAATAATCGCATACCTAGTAGCCTTTTTTTTAATGTTAACCCATATTAACAAACAATTTAAATTTAAAAAAAATATTTTTGATTATCTTATTTTTGCAAATTTTTTTTCTCTTTTTGTTTCATGTATATTATCTAATGATATTGTAACTAGTGCCGCATATACTTTTTTATATTTTATAGGTGTTTATTTTTATTATTATTCAAAAAATTATTACTTTGATATCAATGAACAATCTATTGTTTATGTCTATATATTAATTAGAAATATTTTTTCTATATTACTTTTATTAGTTGCATTTTTTTATATTTTTACAGAAGGTTATGTTATTTCAGGATTAAGAATTTCTGGCGGAAGAATTGCCAATGTCCTAATAATATGTCCAATAATTTTTCTAATAAGTTGTTTTATTTACTCAACAAAATATAACAATTTACTTAACAAAATTTGTATAGTTTCATCTTTATTCTTTCTTTTTTTTGCCTATTCAAGATCTACTTGGTGGTCTACTCTTTTTTTAACATTTTTTCTTTTTATAAAATTATATTTTTTTAATTCTAGTAACTCTAAAAATGTAAATATTAAATTTTTTTTTCATTTCTTAGTTTTTTCATTGATTATAATTATGATTTTATATTTTTCTGAAATAATGAATTTTTTAACTAGAGGACAAGATGATGTATTTCATCTTAGTGGAAGAGATATAATTGCAGAATGGGTTTTTAGTTATATGAGTGAAAATTTCTTTGGTCTTGGAGCTGGAACTGGATTCAAAAGAATTTTTCCTACTTTAATATATTATTTTGATCCTTTAGAAATGGATCCAAGGAATATAGGTACAGCACATAATGCATATTTAGAAATTTTTGTTTCTGGTGGATGGATATCTTTTGTAAGCTACACTTTGTTATCAGTATTCCCATTGATCTTCTTTATAAAAAATTTTAAAAAAATTTTAAAATCAAATTTCTATCTTTTGTTTCTTCTTTTTGTTTTAGTAATTTCAAATAATATGGTGAATGCTACATCCACGATGCCTTCCTACTTAGC
The DNA here is from genome assembly GCA_902569055.1 of uncultured Pelagibacteraceae bacterium. Lineage (GTDB taxonomy): Bacteria > Pseudomonadota > Alphaproteobacteria > Pelagibacterales > Pelagibacteraceae > Pelagibacter. The sequence goes on from CACFSU010000006.1 coordinate 14,130, forward strand.
TTTTTCATATTCGTGGCTTATTTTGGCTTTAATCAACATTTATATTTACTCAAAAAAATGAAAATTTTACAATTACATAATCAATACAAATTTCTTGGAGGAGAAGATGTTGTTTTAAAAATTGAAAAAAATCTTCTTATTAATAAAGGTCATTCTGTAGATCAAATAGTTAGAAAAAATACCGATGAAATTAAAAATTTTTTTGACAATTTAAATGTTCTTAAAAATTTACACTATTCTCATAAAAGTATAAAAATATTAAAAAATAAAATAGATAAAAATAATTTACCCGACATTGTTCATGTACATAATTTATTTCCATTATGGACATACTCTATTTTTAATTTTTTTAAGGAATATAATATTCCCATTGTGATGACACTACATAACTACAGGATTATATGGGATTATTTTGGTATTTTAGACAATAAATCAATTGATTATGGACATTTCAAAAATTCAAAAATTAAAACTTTTATAATCTCCAAATTAATAAGTAGAAAAAAAAAGCTTTTAGATCATGTAGATAGATTTATTGTTTTCTCAGAATTTAACAAAAATGAATTCATAAAATTTGGATTATCAAGCAAAAAAATAATAGTTAGACCAAATTATATAGTCGATAAAAAATTTCAAATAAAAAAATTTATTGAAAAAGATGATGCAATTTTTGCGTCAAGAATATCAAAAGAAAAAGGTATAATAACGTTAATTAAAGCTTGGAAAGATATAAAAATTAAAATTAATATTTATGGTAATGGTCCACTCTTAAATGAATTAAGAAAAAATAACTCTAAAAGTGAAATAATATTTCATGGTTATCTAGACCAAATCTCTTTAGAAAAAAAGATGTTAAATTCTAAATTATTAGTTTTTCCTTCCGAGGTATTTGAAACTTTTGGTATGACAATCATAGAAGCTTTTATGACTGGAACTTTAGTAATTGCTTCTAACTCAGAACCTATTCGAAGTATTATCAAAAATAATTATAATGGGATTTTATTTGAAAAAGGCAATTACAAAGATTTAAGAGAAAAAGTAAACTGGGCGCTAAATAATCCAGCAGAATGTGATTTAATGGTTAATAACGCGCTAAATGATTTTAAAAATAAATATACTGATGAGAAAAACTATGAATCTTTATTTTCTATTTATAAATATTTAACGAAGAAATGATAAGATATAAAAATAAAATTGATAAAATTTTTAGAATAAAAAAATTTAATAAACTTAAATATACTATTGACGAAATAAATAATAAAAAATTAATAGCTTATTTTTTTAAAAAAAATAAAATTTTTTTTGTTTTAAAAATATCATTTAATCAATTTACTTCTAATCAATTTAATAATGAAAAAAATGCATATAAGATTTTAAAAAAAAGAAAACATCCTTTCTATCTGACAAAATATAGAAATATCTACAATCATAAATATACATCAATTTCTAAAATTAAATATATTGATGGTAAAAAAGGTAGTTTTTTTGATCTTGATAAATTTTTTAAAATTAAAAACTTAAAAATTCAAACAATTAAATTTGAAAAATATACTCAAATTATGAAAGAAAATTTTAGGAAAATACATTCTTTTAATTTCATAATTGATAAAGATTTTGAAAATATTCAATCAATTTTTAAAAATGAAAAAATTGATATTTCTTTAAGCCATGGAGATTTTACCCATTGGAATAGTATCAAATCAAAAAATAATTATTTTATTTATGATCTAGAATATTTTTCAAAAAAGAGAGTTTTTTTATATGATATTTTGCATTGGTTAATAGCACCAATTACAAATAAGTTTAAATTATTTAAATTCAAAATTAATTATAATTATTTACTAATATTATTTATAAGATTTTATTTAAATAAATTAAATCATAAACTGTCTAAAAGAGAAATTATTAAATATCTTTTACTTTATTTTATTGAACAAAAATATATCGCTTTATTGGCAGATAAAATAAACAAAAAATATAAAATCATTTCTCATGAAAATTTAAAAAATAGCAAACTTCTCTCCAAATTTTATTCTAATCAAATTAAAATATTTATTAAATATTTGAACTAAATTTTAAGTCTGTTTAATAACTTTTTAAAAAATCTTACTGGACTAAATAATGAGCTAATAATCATATTTAATAAGAAAAATACATAGTTTTTATTTATTAAAAAAATTACAGAATTTCTAAAGTACAGATCTGAAATATCATTAATTAATTCTTTAAACTTATAAAATATATTCTTTTTCATAATTTTTTTTTTAAATTTTAAAAATGAAACTTCTTTATGATTTATATTTCTTAAAAATATATTTTCTTTAACCCACATCGCTTTAAGTCTTGAATAAAAGAAGTTACTAGTTGTAATTGAAGATGCGTGTATCCTATATGATAAGAGTATTTCAGGAAGTGTGAAAACATTATACCCCTTTTGAGCTATCCTAGACCATAAATCAGTATCATCAGCTGGCCAATAATCTTCTCTGAAACCACCTACTTTTAAAAATATATCTCTATAAAAAATTACTGAAGGCGTAACAATACCTATACTTTTATTATTCTTAATTAATTTAAAACAAGAATTATGATATATTAAATTAGTTGAAGAAATGCCTGCTGTAAGATTATTTTTGATATTAATATAATTTGCTAGTGTACCCAAAACTTTTACTGTTGGATTTTTTTTTAAATAAATTATTTGTTTATAAATTTTATTTTTAAAAAACAAATCATCAGCATCTAAAACTGAAATAAGCTTTGATTTACATTTTTTTTTTATTACATTGTTTATACTTTTGGCTCTTGATGTTTTTTTTTTAAATCGAATTAATTTAATTCTTTTATCTTTGGATCTATACATTTTCATGATTTCATATGAATTATCTGTAGAACCATTATCAACTAAAAATAATGTAAAATTTTTGAAGGTTTGTTTTAATACACTTTCAATAGTACCTTTAAGAAAACGAGCTCCATTGTAACAGGGTATTATTATTGAAATTTTATTTTTATTCATTAAAGTAAATTATTAATAACTGGTAATACATAAATTGTTAACAAAAAAATCAAAAACTGTAATTTTTCTTTTAAAAGAATTTAATAAAAAAAATATCCCGTATTGTATTGCTAGAAATTATGAAAACTTTCCTAATTTTAAATCAGATTTAGATATTTTTTATATAAATAAACTAAATTTGATAAAAAAAATATTTATTAATACGGCTAAAAAATTTCATTGGGATTATTTAATATACGATGAAAATAAAAGTAAAAATTTTTTAGATCAAAATAAAATTGAGATATTTTATTTTTATGATCGTAAAAAAGAAAATTTTCTACAAATTGATTTTTTTAGATCAATGCTAGTATTTGGTGTTCCTTATTTTAAATTTAAAAATGAAAATATTGAAAAAATAAAAAAAAAATTTAATATTTTGCCTAGAATAATTTCTAAAACTTACCATGTATTTCAAATTGCAAGTTTGTTGCCAATAAACACTAATAATAAAAAAAAAATAATAAAATATAAAACAAGATTTTTAAGTTTAAAAATTAAAAATACTTATAAAAAAAATGTCTTTTTTGAGAATTTCTTATTAATAAAAATTCAAAAAACTTTAAAACTTAATAAATTAAAATTTTTTAACGCATTAATATTTATTTATAAATTACAAATTTTTTTAAAATATTATTTAAAAAATCCTTTAAAGATTTATGAATTTTTTTTCAGAATTTACGAATATTATCTTTTGTTTTTTAAACAAAAATCAGGTTTTAAAATTTCTATAATAAATAAGAAACATATAATAAAAAATGCTGAAGAGACTTTGAATAGGTTTAAAAAATTAAAAATTATAGATAATTGGAATTATAAATCTAAAATAAACTTATTAAATAGATTTAAATTTTTAGAAAGACGAAATGTGCTTTTAAATATAGATGATAAAACCTCTAAAACTAAAAATTTTAAAAAGATCTTTATAAATATTCTTATTAAACAAAATAAACTTTTATATAAAAAGAAAATTTTATAATTTTTCTTTTTTTAAATAGTATCTGTAGCCATAATATGTATAACTCGCAATTATAATATTAGAAAACAATAAACCTGCTATTACTCCTTTAATTTCAAAATATGAAATTATAAATTTTGATCCTACAATTGCAAAAATACTTGATAATAGGAAAGAAATAAAAATAGGTTTAGTTTTTCCTAAAGTTCTAAGTCCATATACAAATGGGAAATGTATAAATGCCAATGGAAAAGTAAGAGAAATAAACATAAGTACTTGATAGTGAGATGCTACATCTGCTCCATAAAACATTTTTAGTAAGAATTCAGAAAAAATAATTATAAAAAAAGTGATACTTGATACAGCTAAAAAACCTTTTAATGCAAATTTTTTTAAATAAATATTCATTTCTTTAAAACTTCCAGATATAAATTTTTTACTAGTTTCTCCTGGAATAAAATTTTCCAGTGATTGTAAAATTAGGTTAGTAATTCCAAGTAAGGTCTGACATGCTCTAATAATTCCAAGCACGAAAGGACCCAATATTATACCAGCGTTTATCACCCACAGGTTTCCTGAGAAGAATTGGGCTAAGGAGGTTAATAACATCCATTTAGATATATTCCAATTTTCCCTAATAGACTGAGAAATATTACTTAATTTATAATTTAATGAAAAAACAATCGGTAAAATAATTATCGAACCTATCGAAAAAAAAATAACTATAGACCAGAAAATTATTCCCAAATCCAATTTGTTCAAATGCTCTAAATAAATAATGAAAGCAATTAAAGATAAATAAGAGATAAAATCTGATATTATAACTCTAATATATAATTTTTTACTATAAAGAAGTCTTCGTAAAAAATTATGTAATTGTGTAATAAAAATCAATAAAGAAAAGGATAAATAATAATTGGCAATAGGATAAGAAGAGATATGTTTACCAAAGTTTTTTAAAATAAAAAAAATTAAAAAAAATATTATTAAAGAAAAAACTAATTGTTGCAAAAAAATTCCTCCATAAAAATAATTAATATTAGAATTTTTTTGTTTAGGCGCATTAGTTAACATTGGTGAAATAATATAAGAAAGCTGAACTGAATTCATAAACATTATAAAAATCCAAAAAAAACTAAATACACCAAAAATTTCTATACCGAGGAATCTTAAGATTAAAATACTTAATAAAAAATTACTTAAGCTAATAATAGCCTGATCTACCAACCCATATAAATAGCTTGGTAATTTAAAAACAGATTTCAACATTCATTGATCGCCATTGTTGATAAATATTATATTAATTTTATAAATTCAATGCTAAGTGTCTTATAATTTCATATATGAAAAATAAAAATATTAAAGAAATTTCTAAAGTTTACAAAGATAGCTATCTCGATGGTGTTCAGGATAGAATACGGTATTACATTAGTCTTTCTATGAAAAATCTAACCTTTTCTAAAAATCGTTTTTACAAAATAGCAGACTGTGGAAGTGGTTATTCTCTTTTTATTCCTTTTTTAACCGATTTTATAAAGCAGCACAAATTATACATGATTGATGATTTTAAAAGTTTAGACAAACTTCATACCGGTAATAATGCAAAGAAAGATCAAAAATATAAAAAAAAATTTTTACCTAGTGTTAATAAACTTTTTAAAAAATTAAATATAAAAAAAATCAATTTAAATTTTGAAAAACAAAAACTTACTTTTAAAAGCAATTATCTAGATTTAGTTACTTCTTTTCATTGTATTGAACATTTTCATAATTCCCCAAAGGCTTTTATAAAAGAGTGTTTTAGAGTATTAAAGCCAGGTGGTACTCTAATAATTGCTGTACCTAACGCAGTAAATTTCAGAAAAAGGATTAGTGTTTTATTTGGATTGACTAATTATTATGATCTAAGTGATTATTGGAATCAAGTACCATATTATGGACATGTAAGAGAGCCTACAAAAGATGAACTTATATTTTTTTGTAATGATAATGGTTTTACTGATGCAAAAATATATGGGAAAAATTTTATGGGTATTGAAAGATTAGTTAGAGTAACTAATAAATTTATTCGAAATGAAAAAATCTCACGTTCCTTAGTTAATTTTCTTATGAAACCGTTGGAGTTAGTTCCTGGCTTGTGTACTGATTTACATATAATTTGTAAAAAACCGTAAACTAAAATAATGTTTAATAAAAACATAATTATTGCCTTTTTAGGTCCTGATGGTTCTGGCAAAACAACTTTTATTAAACTGTTAAAAAAAAAAATTTCAAAAAAAAATATTAGTTCTAAACAATATCATTTGTTTCCTCATTTTTTTGAAAATAGAAAAACGATTATTGTTAAAAATCCACACTCAAAAAAACCTAGATCTAAATTTTTGTCTTTTTTAAAAATAATCTTATGGTTAATTAAATATAAAATTTTCATTATCATTAATTTTTTTTTAAAATATAAAATAGTAATATTTGATAGATACGCTCATGACATTTTAATAGACCCTTTAAGATATAGGTTTAATTTAAACTTAAAATTAACAAACTTTATCTTGTCAATGTTTCCGCAACCAAACTTATGGGTTATAATGATGAATAAACCATCAATTATTTGGAAAAGAAAAAAAGAAGTAGAATATAAAATTTTGGCTAAACAACTTAAAAGTTATAAAAAATTTGCTAAGAAATATTCTAATTCTATAATCTGTAAAGACACTAAAGATATTAATAAAATAATCAAATATTTATCAAATTTTAATGAAACATAAAATTCTGTTATCAGCATACTCTTGTGAACCAAATAAAGGATCCGAGTCTGAAGTTGGATGGAGCTGGGCTTTAAATTTATCAAGAGAAAAAAATGAAGTTCACGTAATTACAAGACAAAATCAAAAAGAAAATATTGATAAATATTTAGCAAATAAAAATATATCCAACCTAAATTTTATATATTTTGATTATCCTAATTGGTTTATTAAAATTTTCAAATCTAAGAAAAATCCAAATTCATATTTATATTTTATTCTATGGCAAATAGGGATTTTTTTTAAAGTATATCCTTTAATCAAAAAATTAAAATTTGATTATATTCATCATGTAACTTTTGTAAGTCACAGATTACCAAGCTTTTTAGCATTTTATAATATTCCCTTTATATTTGGCCCAGTTTCTGGTGGAGATATAATGCCAAGTAATTTATATAAAAATTTTTCTTTTACCCAGAGATTTAAAGAAATTTTAAGAAAAATTAGCAATTCATATATTAAAATTTCTCCCCTAATGAATTTAGTTTTTTTAAAATCAAAAAAAATTTATGTAAATTCTATTGATACAAAAAATAATATCCCAAGTTATTTTCACAAAAAAACTGATCTATTATTAGCTATTGGAATAAATGACATTGATATAATAGATAAAAAAATTAATGATAATGAAATTTTTAGGTTATGCTTTGGAGGTAATTTGATAAATTACAAAGGAATAAACATACTTATGAAAACGTTTTTAAAGCTAAGAAAAAAAATAAACTGTGAGTTAAATATTTTTGGAGAAGGTGATAAAAAAAATTACATTTTAGATTTTATAAAACAAAATCAAATATTTGATGATGTGAAATTAATTGGCAGGTTACCTCGAAATAAGTTTATAGAATCCTTGAGACAAAATGATTTATTATTTGCACCATTACTAAGAGACTCTGGTTCTTTTATAACTCTAGAAGCAATGTCAAAAGGTTTGCCTTGTGCTGTATTAAATATTGGAGGGCCAGATACACTTGTAGATAATAATTGTGGAATTAAAATTAACGTACAAAACAAAAGTGAAAATGAAATTGTTGATGAGTTTGTTTTTTCTATTTATCAATTAATTTTAGATAAAAATATGTATAAAAAAAAATCTTATTTAAGTATAGAACAATCAAAAAAATTTACTTGGAAAAAAAAAATAGATTATATTTACTTTCGATAGTTTTTAATAAAATAATAAGTTCTCATTAAATAAGCTAATATATTATAGTGATTCATTGCATATGATCTCATTTTTACTTTCAAACTTCTAAGTCTTTGAGGAACGACAAACATCTTATTATTTAAAAGTTTGATACTATTTGATACTTGATTATGAAGTTTTCTATCTTGATATATTTTAAATGCATCTTTTTCTTTAAAAACCCTCTTTAAATAATTTATCCAAATTATCTGTTCAGAAGCTAATAAACTACCATATTTTCCATTAACCATAGGTAATTTAGAAAAATCTTTTTCTTTTAAGAATTTCTTCTTGTTAACATAATATAATTTTATGAATTGTTTCTTTGTTCCTAATAATACTTGATCAGAAAAATGAAAATTATCATAATCTAAATGAGCTGCATTTGTTGAATAAATAGTATCTAAGTAACTGTATCTATTTTTAAATATAATTTTATTTTTTTTTATATCTAATTTTTTTAATTCTTTTTTAAATTCTTTGTTTAAAGAATAATCTGTTCTTAATCTCAAAATAATGTTATTTTTTGAAATTTTTAAACCATTATAAAATGTGTTCATCATTCTTAATAAATTTTTGGGATTGTCTGGAAATTCCGAGTAATCACCTGCATCTTTATTAATAATTAATTTAATCTTATTTTTTTTGTATATTTTTTCATCCTGTAAAGCTTCTTTATATGATGATAAAATAATCTCAGATTTGGGTAGTATTTTTCTTACTTTGATAGCGTAAAATTTTGTTTTTTTTTCATATCTTCCATTAAAAACTACGCTTATTTTATCTTCCTTAATCATCTAAAATTTATCGAAATAGCTTCTATCAAAAACAATAAAGTTATCAATTGAATTTACATGGTGTATTCCAATGATGCTTGGATTATCATTTTGATTTACATCTTTAAATTCAGTTTGGAGAAAACTTTGTTTATCTAATTTTTCTATTTTATTTATTTTTAAACTATGCCCATATTGAATTTCATTATATCTATTAAAACCATATGATTGAGTCATGCGAAATTTTTGATCTTTAATTTCTGCAGAACCTCCATTTCTACCATTTATAATATCAAAAAAAATTGGATTATTTGGATGTTCTGTCCAGATTTGTGAAATAGGGCTATCAGAATAATAAATATATTGTTGAGATGAGAAATCTTTATTTTGAGTCTGAGATGTAAAAAGCCAATACAATTTATCGTGGTAAATTATATTAGTGTCAACACACTTTGTATTTTCAATAAGATTATAATTATATTTCCATACGTCAGGAAATTTGATGCATTCATATAATCTAATTCCTTTTGTACTTGTTTCTGGTGTCATATATATCTTATCTTTATATTCAAAAATAAAAGGGTAAGACATATGAAAATCTTCATCAATTACCTTTTCGTAAATTTTATATTCATCATTATCGTTAATTTTAATTACTGATATTGAACCTTTTTTTTTATCTTTAAAAAAATCTTCTACAAAAATGTAATGTTTTAATCCCTTTTTAAAAATAAAAGGATCTGCAAAAAAACGGCCCTCAACATTTTTTATTTTTTTAAACTCTTTAAAATTATATTGATGTAGATTTGATCTAGAAAAACAAACTTCCCATCTTTGAGATGTTTTTTTGATATATTTTCTATAAAATAATAATAAAAAAAGTTTTAATTTTTTAAATATATATTTTGAAGTATATAAATAATTAGGTGCTTTTAATATTTTATTTTTAAAATTTTGTGAACTACTTATAATTTCTATATTTTGAGTGAGTAATATTTTTTCTATAACTTTAATTATATGGTTATTGCTTTCAGCAAGAAGATTGTAGAGATTTAAAACATAAAGTTTTTGAGTAGGAAATTCACCCTTAAATATAACTTTACCATTATCAAGATTTTCATTTAGTATTTGAATTATAAAACCACTACTTATCTTATCAAGAACTGTTTCCCAAAAACCGGGGGGGCCACCTCTGTTCCATGTAAAATCTCCATGATGAAAAGATATTACTCCAAACTTAGCAATATTTAGCTTATTCGATCTAAATATTTCGTATACATTCCCTCTTAAAACAATATCTAAGTTTTCTTTGAGAATTAAGTCTTTATCTTCATCAGAATAATTTGAAAATATTTTATACTTTGAAAATATAGGTTTTACATTAATTATTTTATGAAAGATTTTTTGATCTAATATAAATTTATTTTCAAGATATTTAACTTTTGGGAAAGAAAATTTTAAAAGATTTTTTTCTAGAATAAATATTATCTTAAAAAGAATTAATTCAAATAGTCGAAGTAAACCGTGCTGTTTAGTCTTCCTTAAGATAAAGGAAAATAAATTTTCTTTTTTTTTATGTTCTAGAATTGCATATAATTTTATATTCAAATTTGAAGAATTAAGTTTTTCAATTAGGTCTTTTTCAAATCTATTCATTTGAAAACCTTGTATTATCACTCCAATTTTAAATATTTCATTCATAAAAACTTTTTAAAAAACATTAACTTATTATATTAAATTCTTATATTTAATTAACAAAAACTATATAAAAATATATTATGACTAAATTTTTAAATATATTAGTATTGTTTTGGGTTTGCAGACTATTAAAAAAAGCCCAAAATTTATTTAAAAGATGATCTGACCAAATGATATTTCAACAAAAATCCTCATACTCCAAAAGCAAATTTTTTGTAACTAAAAAAAATAACAAATTTTTAATCATTAAAAAACCCAAAAAAATAGACAAAAGAGAAATATTATCGATAGAGAAACAGAATAATTTTAAAAATTATTATATCAATAATTACAAAATAACTTCTGCTAAAATTTTAGATAATAAAAGAAATATATTTAAAAAAAAAAAATATCTTATTGAGTATTTTGACGGAAAAAGCGGTGAAGATATTTTGCTTCAAGGAAATAAAGGAGAAATCAATATTTTAAAAAAATTTTTTTATAATTATTTTTTTAAAATAAATAAAAATTTTAATTTAAAGTTAAGAAATTTAAAATCGTACAAAGAAAAAATAAAAAAACTTAAACGAAATAAAAATTTTAAAAAAATTAAAAATTCTAATGATTTTTTTCTTTATATTAATAAAATATTAAAAAAAAAGATATATACTTTTTCTATTAGTGACTGTCATGGAGATTTGACTTTATCTAATTTAATTGTCAATTTTAAAAAAAAAGAAATCATTTTAATTGATTTTTTATCAACCTATCAGGAAAATCTAATTCAAGATTTTTCTAAATTATTTCAAGAATTTAATCTTCATTGGACTGCAAGAAAATATAACAAAATTGATTATTTAAGATCATTTATAGTCTATAAATCTATTATCGATAATAATTTTTGGAAAAGAGTCGATCCTAAATTAATAAGTTCTCTTAAACTTGAATTCACTATGACAGTACTTAGAATAGTGCCCTATGTAAATATAAATGATAAAATAACTATAAATTGGATTGAAAATAGTTTAGATAAAATTAAAAAATTTAAAATTCGATGAAAATTCTTATTTTGCCCGTTGCTGGAAAATCTGCAAGATACCCTGGAATGAGACCAAAGTGGTTGCTAACAATGCCAAATGGTAAATTAATGATTGAACAAAGTGTAAGCAAAATTGATTGTGAGAAATTTGATAAAGTATATGTCGTAGCTTTAAAAGAACATATTAAAAAATATGTAAATTATAAAAATCTTTTAAAAAGTTTTAAAAAAAATATTTCAAAAAAAGTAGAAATTTTTCAGATGAAAAAAGACACTTCTTGTCAAGCAGAGACGATACTTAACTTTTTGATTTCTAAAAAAATTAAATCAAGTTTTCTAATTAAAGATTGTGATAATGAATTTTCAATTGATAAAAAAATATTAAGGCAAAAAAAATTACCTAATTCTGTTTGTGCAATTGATATTAAAACATTAGAACTTATAGATGCTAAAAGTAAATCTTATATTGAGAAAGATTTATATAACAAAGTAACAAATATAGTTGAAAAAAAAATAATTAGTGATTACTTTTGCTGTGGGGCATACGGATTCAATAATCCTAAAGAATTTATTTTATCAGCAAAAAAATTATTAAAAAAATCTAATAATGTTTATATTTCTCATATAATTTTAGATTTATTGCTAAATGGCAAAAACTTTAATTATTCAAAAGCTAATAAATATACAAGCTGGGGCACTGTTCATGAATATAGAATGTGGCAAAAAAAATCATTAACAATATTTTGTGATTTTGATGGATGTCTTGTAAGAAACGGCTCTAAAATATTTTCTCAAAGTAATAAAATTGTACCCTTAAAAAGAAATTTAGAGGAACTTAAAAACTTACAGGGTGTAAATGATGTTGAATTAATAATAACTACCTCGAGACCAGACGATGAGTTGTATAAAATAAAAAAAGTTCTTAATAAATTTAAAATTAAATATAGTAAAATAATAACTGGATTAAATCATTCAAGAAGAATTTTGGTTAATGATTTCGCAAATACAAATCCGTATCCATCCTCTGTCTCAATAAATACTGAAAGAAATAGTGAAGAGTTATCAGGAATATTTTCAAACTTAAAATAATAAATTATTTACGTAATAACAAATATAAAAAACTCCATTTGAAACTTCTTCATCAGTCAATTTTTTAGTTGACTTAATTTTTTTTGCATTTTTTAATTCTTCTACATCAATTTTCTAATCAGATAATAAATTGATTGCTTAATTATAGAAATTATTTGGATTTAAATGCTGTTCCCTATGATCAAAGTTATTAAAAAATTCATTTTTTTTGTATCTTTTAAATTTATTAGTATAAAAAGATTTTTTTTTATTATGAATTAAACTTGCTATGCCTAAATAATTTAATATAAATCTTTTAAGAGGTCTTTAATTTTACTCATCCTAAAATTCATGTATTTTCTATTTTTTTAGTTTTTTTTCCCATTTAATTGCACTTTTAATAATTATTTTAATATCATTAAATCTAGGGTTCCATTTAAAAGTTTTTAAAAATTTTTTAGTATTTGAATAAACTTGTGCAATATCACCAGGTCTTCTACTTAAAAAATTTATTTTAACATTTGATTTTATTTTTTTGAAAATATTTACTATATCTTTAACAGAATAACCTTTGCCATATCCACAATTAAGAATAAATGATTTTTTATTTTTATTTAAATAAACAAGACTTTTAATGTGTATATCAGCTAAATCTGAAACATGAATATAGTCTCTAATACAAGTTCCATCCTTTGTTTCATAATCATGTCCATAAATATTTATCTTAGGGTTTTTTTTTAATGATTGAATAGCTATATTTTTAATTAAGTGACCGTGAGAGGTCTCAATTTCACCAATTAATCCTGATGGGCTTGCTCCTGCAACATTAAAATATCTGAGAATACCATAACAAAATTTATTTTTTTTTGAATATTTCTTTATCAGTTCCTCACCTTTATATTTAGTATAAGCGTAATATCCTTGTGGGTTAATTTTCTTTTTTTCACTAACTGCACCTTTGACATTTCCATAAACAGAACAAGATGAAGAGAAGATAATATTTTTAACAGTGGTATTTTTTGCTGATTCTAACAGAAGCTTAGTTGCAAGAATATTGTTTTTATAATATTTTTTTTTTTTAATTTCAGCTTCGGATACATTTAAATAAGCAGCAAGATGAATTATAGAATTGATACTATATTTATTAATAGTTTTTCTTAATAAACCTTTATTGGATATATTTGCTTTTATAAACTTTGCTTTTTTGTTAATTAATTTTTTATGACCTGTTTTTAAATTGTCAATTATAACAACGTTAGTTTTTTTTTGAATTAGTTGCTCTACAATATGACTTCCGATATATCCAGCACCTCCTGAGATTAAAATATTCACTTAAAAAATTAAAATTTTGTAAATTTTTGTGAATTAGATTTGTTAGTTGTCATTGACTCAAATATCCATTTATAAGTTTTTTCTAAACCTTGTCTTAATGTATAGCTCGGTTTCCATCCAGTTTTATTAATAGCCAGAGTATTATCGCTCGATCTTCCTCTTACACCTTTTGGTTTATCTAGTTGGTAATTTTTTTTAACTTTATAGTCAGCTATTTCTTCAATCATGCTTATCATTTGATTTATCGAAACTTGTTCATCACTTCCGATATTAAGTGGTTCTTTATAATCTTTATTAAAAACTGTTTGAGTACCTTTTATACAATCATCTATATACAAAAAGCTTCTTGTTTGTTCTCCATCCCCCCATACATCTATTTCTTTCTGGTTACTCAATTTAGCATCTATAATTTTTCTACATAAGGCTGCAGGAGCTTTCTCTCTTCCCCCATCAAATGTTCCATATGGTCCATAAACATTGTGATAACGAACTACTCTCACATCTAATCCAAAGTCTTCATTAAAATGCCTGCACATTCTCTCACTAAATAATTTCTCCCATCCATAACCATCTTCTGGATCAGCAGGATAAGCGTCACTTTCTTTCAAACCTGGTATGAACGTTGCAGATTGTTTTGATGCATTATAGACACAAGCGCTTGAAGAGAAATAATATCTTTTGACATTATTTTTTAAACATGCTCTTAAAAGATTGGTATTTACTAAAACAGAAAGCATACACTCTGCTTTATTATTTTCAATAAAACCCATTCCGCCCATATTACAAGCTAAATTATATACATAATCAACATCTTTAGTTGCTTCTAAACAATTATCATATTCTTTTAAGTCTAATGTAAGATTTTTATTTTCATCATATAACTGGAACCATAATTCCGTAGGTTTTACATCTGCACAAACTATCTTGTTATCTTTCATTAAAGACTGGGTAAGGTGCCCACCAATAAAACCTCCTGCCCCACAAATTAAAATTTTTTCATTTTTCATAAGAAGTTATTAGAATAGCATTTTTACGAATAATAATACATAAAAAATAGTAAGAATTAAAAACACAAACTACAAAAAATGCTTACAATATGATCTATTAATTTATTATAAATTTAAATAATACTTATGAATAATTTTAAAAAAGAGAAAATTATAAGTTATTATGTAAATGTAATTACTACTCAATCGTTATTAAATGAGGTTAAAAAATTTTCTTTATCGGATGAGGGTCATTATATTTGTGTTCCAGCAGTACATCAAATTATAGAATCTTATAACGATGAAGAATTTGCCAAGGTGGCCAATAATGCTGATCTAGCTTTACCAGATGGGAGACCTGTTTACTGGGCTCTCAAGCTTTTAAATCATAAGGATGTTGATCATTTGCCTGGATATTATGTTACAAAAAAAATATGTAAATTTGCTATAGATAATAATTTTAAAGTTGGATTTTATGGAGGAGAAGTTCAAACATTAAACAAATGCATAACAAACTTAAAAAACGAATTCAAGGACTTGCAAATTAATTATAGTTATTCTCCACCCTTTAGAACTCTTGGTGATGAAGAAAAAAAAGAAATTATAGATAATATAAACAATAGCGAAATTAAAATTTTATTTGTATGTTTAGGGTGTCCAAAACAAGAGTATTGGATGGCAGAACATAAAAAATTACTTAGTTGTACAAGTATAGGTATAGGAGCTGCAATTGAATTTATAGCTGGTACTAAAACTCTAGGACCTAAATGGATACATAAAATTGGATTATTTTGGTTTATTAGGTTAATGTCTGAGCCAAGAAGACTTTTCTGGAGATATTTCTCAACAAATTTTAAATTTATATACCTTTTTCTTAAACAGTATATTAAATATAAAATTAAACTTAAGTGAAATTTAATTAAAATTAATTAATGTACCTGCAATAATTAATCCCCAATAAGCAGACAATCCAAAAAAAATTCCAGCTTTTAATTTATTTTTTTTAATTTGAGATGGAATTTTTTTGATAATTTCTGACATAAGTAATGTTCCCTAACATGCAGTATAAAATTGTCAAATAATTATTTTAGATTTAAAAAATATTTTTGAGAGGTGGTTGCTAGTAAATAGTTGCCCCAAAAATCTTTACTTCATCTCCCTCCAAACCAAGTACTAAACGACCTAAAAACTCGCCAGGGACTTCTTTATTGGTTTGTTTAATAAGAACAGTAATATGGTCGCCTCTTCTTAAAGTTCCAAAAGGTTCGTAAGTCTCGTTTAAATTAGTAATTAATTTATTGTTTGCCCACTGTTTACCAAGCTCCACTTCATTTGCACCGAAAAGCATTTGTGTAGAAAAATCCCTTGTAAAACCTCCATAATCTTTAAGGTTAGAGGATCTAACCAAATTTTCCCAGAATGGTCTTCCAATTTCATAAATCTCTTCGTCAGATTTTGATAAAATATCCATACTTATTAAATTATCTTAGATTTTGTTATGAAGCTTTTTTCTTCTCGTTTTCATCTACAATATGATAAACAGGAACTTTTTCCATCGTAAATTTACCTGTTTTAGGGTCTCTTCTTGAAACCGTTAAACAATGCCAGTTATCATCATCAAGTTTCATATGATCACCTCTATAATAATATCCAGGCCAACGAGTTTCTTCTCTATATAGAGTATGTTCAGTGACACATTGAGAAGTCAAAGCTCTATGTTTTAATTCCCAGGCCCTCATTAGTTGGTGATAATCCTCAGCTCCTACCTTTTCTAAATCCTCTTCTAACCAAGTCAATAATTCTAAACCTCTTTTAAGCATATTTTCATTAGTCATATAATTTGTTGCTATTCCGCCAACATATTCATCCATTATTCTTTGAAGTCTTTGTAAACCTTGAATTGGTGATATGTAGCTAGGGGAAACTGTTCCACCAGTAATTTCATTTTGAGCCACGGTATAAGTATCTAGTGGCTTGTAAACTTTTGCTTTAAAATCTTCGCATTGTTTATCTGTTACGTTAATGCCTTCAGCTTTTTGATCTTCAATATATTTTACAGCTGCTTTTGCTGCTAAACGACCTTCTGTAAATGATCCTGATGAAAATTTATGTGCACTTCCACCCACTGTATCTCCAGCACCAAATAAACCATCAATAGTTAACATTCTATTATAACCCCAGAAGTATTCTGGTGGTGATAAATCTTCAGGACCGCTAACCCAAGCTCCAGAACACGTTGCATGTGAACCCATTACGTATGGCTCTGATGTTGTTAATTCTGGATTTGTATACTTTGGATCAATATTTTGAGATGCCCAAACTACTGCTTGCCCAACAGTCATACCTAAAAAATTTTCCCAACCTACTGTTTCTAAATGAGGATCTTGAAAAGCTTCTGTAGTAACCATTTGGATCGGTCCTCCACCAGCCATTGTCTCTTGAATAAATGCATGATTTCTTAAACAAGTAGGTGTTGGATGATGATCTATATACTCACCAACTAGTTCTTTTGTATGGTCATACCATTTCTTCTCATAGTTTTCACCATTGGCATTTTGTGTGTAAGTTTTTAAATGTAAAAAATATGCTCCAACTGGTCCATAACCATCTTTAAATCTACATAAAACAATTCTATTTTCCATTTGAGTCATTTTTGCACCAGCTGCAATAGGTAGTGCATATGCTGAACCATTGCTCCAAGGAGCATACCAAGTTCTTCCCATACCTTCTCCAACAGCTCTTGGTTTAAAGATATGCGATGCTCCACCAGCAGCAACAATAACAGTTTTGGCTCTAAATACATGGAAGTCACCAGTTCTCATGTTAAATCCAACTGCTCCACCTACTCTATTTTCTTTTGCCTCATCCATTAAAAGATGAGTAATCATTATTCTATTATAAATTTTGTCAGCCGATTTTTTTGCTGCTTCTGCAACAATTGGTTTATAGCTTTCACCATGAATCATGATTTGCCATTTACCTTCTCTTAAATACCTGCCGGTCTTCTCATTTTTCATCATAGGTAGACCCCATTCATCAAACATATGAACTGTTGAATCTACATGACGGGCCATATCATATCCTAAATCTTCTCTAACCATTCCCATTAAATCGTTTCGAGCATATCTCACATGATCCTCTGGTTGATTTTCATCCCATTGCATACCCATGTAACAATTAATTGCATATAGACCTTGAGCTACTGCTCCACTTCTATCTATGTTTGCTTTTTCAACACAAATTATTTTCAAATCTCTACCCCAATGTCTTGCCTCAAAAGTAGCACCAGTACCTGCCATACCCCCTCCTACAACTAATACATCGCAATCTTCAAAATGAGTTTTATGTTTAGCCACTAGTAATAAACTCCTTTTTTAAAAGATTCCTTCGGGACTGATGGTAATTCTTCATTAGTATTTAAACCTTCTGGTTCTTTATAAAGTCTTTGTGAATTAATTTCTCCCTGATTAGGTTTATCGCCCTCTGAGAGTTTTGGAATAAATTTTCCCCAAGGTTTTGTTGTTATAGGTGAAACAAAATCTTTAACAGTTCCATTTCTAAATTTTATTTTCCAAGATATAGTTCCTTTTTCTTCCTCTCGTCTTACTCTCACGCTATGACCCATAGGTGCAAAATCAGCATAACCTCTAACATCAATAGCATGGTTAGGGCAAGCTTTTACACATGAATAACATTCCCAACAAAAAATTTGGCTCTATGTTTTTTGCACGTCTTATATTTTCATCTATATGCATAATATCTGATGGACATATATCCACACAATGACCACAGCCATCACATCTAGTCATGTATACAAAAGTTGACATACTTTTTATTTTTCTCCTTTTTCTATTAACATATTAATAATGCTTTGGCTCTTCTCTTTTTATACCTAGGCCAAATTGCTCAGGTGCGTCAGCTGGTGGTGGAAGATTATCTCTTGAACCATCAGCCTCTGCTAAATTTTTTTGTATAGCTGCTCCTGGTTTATAAAACATATGAGCAAACTTAGACCAGTACACACCACCAAATAAAATTAGGTTTGATACAATAAATAAAACTAAAAAAACTTTATCATCCCATCTATCATTTAAGTTTAAAGATTGTAAATAAGACCAAATTAAACCAAATAAAGAAGAAGCAATAAGTGCAAGTACAAATAAATCTGCTTTAATAATTCTATACCAAGGTTGAGCTTCAGAATAAACATCTACTCTTAAAAAAAACCAAAACCAACCTCCACCTATAATAGTCATGAGAGCTCCAACATGCCAAATGATAGGCCAAAAAGAAGGTGTATCTAGTGATGAGTTTGAATAACAAAAAATCATTATTACAGATCCAGTCCAGAATAAAATTGTACCATACATTCCGAGTAAATGAGCCGCTCTTCTTTTGCCAACTCCTAGTTCAGAAGTAGTCGCTATATCACTAACAATAGTTTTGGATATCACAGATATTCTTTCTACAGAGGTAAGTGTTTTAGTGGCAGACAATTTCGCTTTTTTTGCATTTTCAAAAAAATATTTGACATTTTTTTTATGAATAATATCTAAAAGAGTTCCAATAATAATTAACATTACCATGGCAACAACAAAAGATTGCATATAAATAGGTGAAACTATTTCAGCTAAAGTTGCAAATGGATTTACAGAAAACATCATGATTCTTTCTCCTTTAGAAGAAAGTTTTTAGTATAGATGATAAAATAGATCAACTGTTATATGTAGGACAATTCATGACAGCTTTTGCATAAATTTTGGACAAAAATCTATAATTTTTTAAACTTTTTCTTTTCCAGCCGATTTGTTTAATTGTTTTAACTGAAGTCACACCTTTACCTGAGCCAATTAATATTATTTCTTCATAATTTTTTAATTCCTTAATTAAAATATCTTTTTTAATTACTTTATTTATTTTTGTTTTAAAAAATTTATAAGTATTACCTTCATAATAACCCTCTTTTTGAATGAAAATATTTTTATCTTTTATAAACAAAAGATTTGATGTTCCAGTTTCTAAGATTTTCTTATTAGAAACAAGACCTATATCTGATTTAGAATTATTCATTTTAGATAAATGGAACAAAATTTTTTTATATTTTAAGTTCTTATATTTGGGTCTATTTCGTTTTAAGTTTACAAGTTTTAAGTCAAAATCTAATTTTGGAGATATTCTTTTTCTCAATGATATTGAAATAATTTTTTTATTTACAGCAATTCTTAGTAAATGATTATAATTATTTTTTTTTGATAAATTTTTATTTATAATCTTAAGAATATCTTTTTTTAAAAAATTTTTTTTTATTCCATATATTTGAAGAGATTTAATTAAATTTTTAATATGATTTTCAAAAAATAAAATTTTTAATGGTTTTCCAAATATCCACATCGTAGTAAAAATACCATGATCATCCCACAAATCTTTATAATTTATTTCTTGAAGATCTTTAAGCTGATAAGATTTTTTTAATAAGAAGGTTACCATTGACAGTTAAAAATGACTCTGGATGAAATTGAAATCCATAAATTTTATCTTTATTATTTTCAAAAGACATTGCAACTTTTGATTCTAAACATCTCATAGTTATATCAAAATTCTTAACTTTAAAAGGTTCTTTTAATTTTAAAGAATGGTATCTACCAACTTTAAAAGTTTTTCCCTTCTTAAATAAAGATTTGTCGCTTATAACTTTAATATTAGATTGAAATCCGTGAAAAGTTTTTCGTTGTTCTATAATTTTTGCTCCTTCACAAAATAGTATTTGTTGAAAACCTAAACAAATACCAATCATTTTTTTTTTACTCTTAAATTTATTATAAACATTAGAAGTTATTGGATAATCTTTTGGTTTTCCTGGACCTGGTGAAAAAACAATTATAGATGCTTTTTTAAGTTTAGTTTTATCTATATTATTATAATTATCGCACTCAACTTTATCGAATAATGAAAATTGATGTACTACATTATGAGTGAATGAATCATTATGATCAATAATATAAATCATTTAAATAAGTCAATTAACGCTTTTACTTTTATATAATTTTCATTAAATTCATGCTCAGCATTACTATCTGCTACCACACCAGAAGCTGCTGAAATTTCTGAAATACCTTTAAAATTTAATATTGATCTAATAATAATATTAAATCTCATATCTCCGTTAAACTTTATATAACCAAAACTCCCTGTGTAAATATTTCTATTTTCTTTTTCTTGTTTATTTAAAAGATTAAGAGTACTTATTTTTGGACAACCAATGACTGAACCTCCCGGCATCATGGCCTTAATAATATCGATATTTTTGATATTTTTTTTTAATTTACCTTTGATTAAACTAACATAATGGAAAAGATCTTTATATTCTTCAACAACTTTTGTTTTTAATAATTTAACAGTACCAGCTTTACATATACGAGATAAATCATTTCTTTCCATATCAACTATCATATTATGCTCTTTTGTCTCTTTAAGATTTTTTCTAAAATAATTTAAAGCTTTATTTTTTTTCATATTTTTATTTTTTTTAACAGTGCCTGCTATAGGTTTGGTTGAAATTAAAGAACCTTTTTTATCTATCAAATTTTCGGGAGAGCAGCTTATTATTGAATAATTTTTATCTTTAATCATAAAAGATTCTGGAGCTAAATTTATTTTAGATAATCTACAAAAAAAATCTAAAGAATTTATCTCTGATTTTGTTTTATATTTTGTACAAATTTTAATTTGATAAGTTTCTCCCTCTTTAATTTTTTTTTTAAATTTTTTAAATATTTTTGAGTAAAATTTTCTATTAATATTAATCTTAAAAATTTTTTTTTGTTTAATATCAATTTCATTTCTATAACTTAAGTTTTTAGTTAAACTTATTTTTTTTTCTGGTTTATAAAAAATCCCTTTCGGTAAATTAATATTTTTTTGTCTTGGAATTTTAACGCCTATCAAATTATTCAATAACTCATATCCAAAAAAACCTATAAATAAATCTGTATTTTTTGATTTCTTAATATTTTTTTTTTTATTCAAAAAATGGTAAATATTTTTTTTATTCAATATAATTTTTTTTGAAAAATTAGTATATAAATCAAATCCTTTATTTGATTTATAAATGATATAAGATTTTCCAGAGTTATGTAAATCTGTTAGTTGCTTTATTGTATTCAATTTATTCTGTTTTCAATCTCAACACTTGTTGTTCTTTAATTGGTAAATGAATTATTGCCGCAAAAACAGATAAAGCAATAGCTAAATACCACGCATAATCGTATGAACCGTAAAGATCATGAAACAAGCCTCCTAAATATGCACCAAAGAAAGATCCAATTTGGTGACTTAAAAAAACAATTCCATATAATAATCCTAAATATTTAGTACCAAATATATGTGCAACTATTCCACTAGTTGCCGGTACTGTTGATAACCATAAAAATCCGAAACTTGCTCCAAATATGAAGGCGTTTAAATTACTCGCAGGTAAAAATATAAATAAAATAATAGAAATACCTCGTAGAGTATAAATTACACTTAAAATTATTTTTTTACTCATTTTAGTCGACAAATAACCACTTAAAAGTGAACCAAAAATATTAAATAATCCAATTAGAGATAAAATTGCAGCAGCTGTCCAACTCTCTAAACCTCTATCAATTACATAAGTGGGTACATGAGTACCAACTAAAGTAATATGAAAACCACAAACAAAAAATCCTGATACTAAAAGAATATAACTTTTGGTTGCAAAAGCCTCCTTTAATGCATCCAAAGTTCCTTGGTTATTAGCCTTTTCAATATTTTGTTCTAAAGATGGAGATCTCACAAAAAATGAAATTATTAAACCTGCAAATAAAGCAATTAAAAAAGCTATTAAAGTGTTTTGCCATCCATTCTCGGTTAAGGAATATTCTGTTAACAATGGAGATATAAAATATCCAAATGATCCTACTGCGGTTACAATACTCATCGCTATTGTTCTGTTAGATAATGGAAAATGCTTTCCAACAATTGACATTGGAATACTTATTGCTGTTCCTCCTAAACCAATTCCAATTAAAATTCCCATGTCAATTTGAAAAAATATTCCTGTATTTGGTCCTGCGTAAAGAAAATAGACGCCGATTATAAAAAATAAAAAAGCTAGTGAGATTGCTTTATGTCCACCATATTTATCTGCTATGGCTCCAAATATAGGGCCTGTTAAACCCCACATTAACATCTGTAAACCTATTGATAATCCAGATTGTGTTAAAGAAATTCCTAAATCATCTTTAAAATCCATAAAGAACATGCCAAAAGTTTGTCTCACTCCTAATGAAATTAAAACCACTAAACTTGCAGCTACTAATGTTACTAAAGCAGTGTTATTTCTAATAAATTTTTCTGAACTCATTTTAAATGTTTTATTGCCTGTTTAATATCTGCTATTAAATCATTTGGATCTTCTAGACCTATATGTAATCTAACAAGATGTTCATCTTTTGCTAAATTAAGATATCTTCTATTTCCAGTCTCTCTAAACTCTTGGTGTAAAACTAAACTTTCAAAACCACCCCAACTATATCCATAACCGAATAATTTAAGTGAATTTACAAACTTTTTGATTGAACTGACTTTTTTTGCTTTGATTTTTAATCCCATTAAACCAGAAGCACCAGAATAATATTTTTGCCACATTCTAAAATTATAAGAATTTTTTTTATAAGGATAAAGTAATTTAATTTTTTTATTCTTTAATAAAAAAGCAGCAACCTTTTTTGCGTTTTCTCTATGTCTATCTAATCTTACATCAAGTGTCCTTAATCCTCTTGTAATTAAATATGCATCATCTGGTCCTAATCTTAATCCAGTAATTTTTTCTGCAGCCTTAACTTTTCTAAAAACTTTTTTATTTACAGCTAAACTGCCCCCCATTACATCTGAATGTCCTGAATAATATTTGGTTGCAGACACAATAGACATATCAAATCCAAACTTAATTGGTTTAAAATAGTATGGGGTAGCCCAAGTATTATCCATCACAGTAATAATTTTATTTTTTTTTGCTATTGATATAATTTTTCCTAAATCTTGAAATTCAAACGAATTACTACCCGGATTTTCTACAAAAATTAATTTAGTTTTTTTATTTATATTTTTTTTTAAAGTATCTAAATCTGAAGGGTCATAAAAAGTTGTTTTAATTTTAAATTCATTTAAGTAATCTTGAGTTAGTAATCTTGTAGGGCTATAAACTGGATCAGAAACTAATATTTCATCACCAGGTCTAACAACACTAAAAATTGCCAAAAAAACAGATCCAAAACCAGTTGGTGTTGTGAAAACATGATAACTTTCCTCTAGTTTGTTTAAAATTTTTTGCAATATATGAGTAGTTGACGTTCCTTGTCTTCCATAATCATAATGGCCTCCTGTCGGATATTTTTGAGCTTTAATTTGAGTTTTCCTGATGTGATTCATTGACTTAAAAATTATCGTTGAAGCTCTAACAACTGGTGGATTTACTGACTGATTATGAAAGTCTTTTGCAGTGTGTTTGAGAAAAGTTTTAAAAGAATTTGACATAAAAAAATTTGATAACTGAAGGGGACAATGCTATATCCGATCGATAATTTCAATTAAATTATAACTAAAGGATAAAATGGGGTACCCAAAAAAACGTAGAGGCCGAAGAAAACAAGGATCTAAAAAAAGAAGAGCAAAAAGAAAAAATAAAAAGAAATAATTTTTCAATGGAGCAAATTAATAAGGTCAAATCCATTAGTATTTGGATATTTATTGTGCCTTTTTTTGCGGTAAACGCCTGTCTAATTTTAATCACTCAATTCCAGGGTTTATTTCCTAATCAAGAAGATATAATCCATAATACTATACCTTATTTTGATGGTGGAGCTTCTATAAGTCGGACAGCTAGGCCATACCCATCATGGCTAATTTTTAAACCAGCAATGTTTTTAACTTCTTATTTATTAATTAAATATTGGCTTTATAATAAAAGTATCATTGAATTCTTTAAAAAAGATCACAAAAATATTAATAAAGTTGTTTATTTTGGAATTGCTTCAGCAATTGCATTGACTATTCATTCTATATTTTTAGGTATTAAATTTGATAATGATTTATATAAATTATTTAGAAGAGTTATAATGTTAATGTTTATTATGTTTGAAATCGTTGCACAGGCTTACTTAGTTGCAACACTCTATTCTTTTAAAGAAAAACTATCAAAATACATTAATCAAAAATACTTAACATTAAAAATTTATTTAGTGAGTATATTAATTGTTGTAGCTGTAATAAGTATTCCAATTATTAGTTTACCAGGAAATGATTTTCTTGGATTTAATTTTAAATTTTTTAAACATGCTTTAGAGTGGGACTATTTTATTGGTGTAATATCATTTTACTTACTAACTTTTTTTATGTGGAAAAAGTCTAATTAATAATCCAACCCCCTCCTAAAACTTTATAACCTAACTGATCATTTTTATAAAATACACAAGCCTGACCTGGTGAAATTCCATCTTCAAATTTTTCTAAATTTACCTCAGCAGAATTATTTTCTTTTAAATTAATTTTTGCTACTAATAATTTACCAGTAGATCTAACTTTTACTAAAATTTTTTCATCAAACTCTTTATCATTTACTAGCAAATTCAAATTATTAATATTAATTTTTTTTTTTCCAAGTTTTTCTCTTTGACCTACAATGATTTCATTTTTATCAGAATCAATTTTAAGTACATATAAAGCATCTTTGCCTGAGACTTTAATTCCCTTTCTTTGTCCTATAGTAAAATTTATTACACCATTATGTACTCCTATAACTTCACCTTTCAAATTTTTTATATTTCCTTTTTTATATGAATCTGGTCTAAACTTACGAATAACTGATGTATAATCTCCATTAGGAACAAAACAAATATCTTGGCTGTCTGGTTTATCAGCAACATTCAAATCTAATTTTTTTGCAATAGATCTTGTTTCTTCTTTAAGCATACCTCCTAAAGGAAATCTTAAATAATTAAGTTGTTCTCTTGTTGTATTAAATAAAAAATAACTTTGATCTCTATTTTCGTCTATTGCCCTATACATATCTGTTATCGAATTTTGAGTAATACTTTTTACATAATGTCCTGTTATCAAGGCATCTGCTTTAAGATCTTTTGAAACATCAAATAAATCTTTAAACTTTACTGTACGATTACATTGAACACATGGTATTGGTGTTTCTCCTTTAAGATAACTTTCAACAAAATTATCAATTACACCTTGTTTAAATTTATTTTGAAAATATAAAATTCTATGCTCGATATCTAATTTATTTGCAACTCTTTTTGCATCCATTATATCTTGACCTGAACAACATCGCTTAGATGAAGCAACTTCCTTACTTCCATCATATAGTTTAAGAGTGATTCCTATAACTTTATAACCTTCTTTTTTCATCATTCCTGCTACAGTAGATGAGTCAACTCCTCCAGACATTGCAACAACAACAGTTGTTTCAGAGGGTTTCTTATTTAAACCAATTAAATTAAATTTAGAGTTCATTTACTGGTATTTATACTTATTTCTAATATAAGTTAAATAAATGATATTGGATTTTGATCCAGGAGATAAAGTTTGTAATCCAGAAAATAAAGAATGGGGTATAGGCCAGGTTCAATCAATAATCAAAGATAAAGTAACCGTAAATTTTGAAAATGTGGGAAAAAAAGTAATAAATATTAATTTTGTTAAACTAAAAAAAATTAATGAAAAAAATTGAAATCAAAAAGATTGTAGAAAATTTAATTGATACATTTTTAAATGCTGGAGAAATTTCTATTAAATTAAGAAAAGATGGTTTAATTAAAAAAATCAAATCTGATAATACTCCTGTAAGCAACGGTGATTTAGAAATAAATAAAATTATAACTAAGAAAATAAAAGAATTATCACCAAATCTACCAATTGTATCAGAAGAAACTTCTGAAAATAAATCAAATAATAACCTTAAAGATTTCTGGTTAATTGATCCAATTGATGGAACATATGATTATATAAATAATTTAGAAGAGTTTACAATTAATGCTGGTTTAATTTTAAACAATAAACCTGAAGCTGGTTTAATTTATGCTCCTGCAAAAAAAAGAATGTTTTATACATATGATTATGATTTTGCATTTGAGTTAACTAAAGATAAAACTATCAAATTAGAATGTAATAAAAACTTTAATAAAGATCATATAAAATTTGTTTCATATTCAAACAAAATTAAACCTGAAATAGAAAAAATTTATAAAAAATTAAATGTAAAAGAATATGTAAGAATGAAAAGCTCATTAAAATTTTGTGTAATAGCATCTGGTGAATTTGATGGTTATGTTGCAGAACCAAGAGCATGCGAATGGGATATTGCGGCTGGTCATGCAATTTTGAAAAATGCAGGAGGTATAGTAACTGATTTTAATGGAAATGAAATATTATATGGAAAAAAGGATTTTAAAAATCCCAGTATAATATTAAAAAATAAAAATTTAATTTAATGGAAGAACAATTAAGAATTATTTTGATAATTATAACTTTAGTTTCAATTTTTGGATTAATTGTATTTATATTTGTTAGAAACTATTTAAAAATTAAGATTGAATATTTAGTCAAACAGCAAAAAAAAAATAAAAACTTAGAGTAAATTTATTATTTTATTGTATTCTTCCTTTTTTAAATCCATCACTTTCTTTGATGTTTCAAAATCAAAACCATTACGAGCCAATAATGATATATCCTTCTTATAAAATAACGGTCTGTTATCCTCTATTCTAGCTGGGCCTATTCTTTTTTTTTTGCATATTTTGATAGCTGAAAAAAAATCCTGATCTATATTTTTATCATTGATTTTATTAATTGTTTCTTTAATAAATTCATTTTTAATACCCTTTCCAATTAAATAATTTCTAATTTTATTTATAGAACTACCTCTCTGAATCATGCTTTTAGCTTTGCTTTCTGAGTAAAATTTATCATTTATAAATTTACTTTTTTCTAAATCTGATAACACCAAATTAATTAAATTTGTTACTTCCTCTTTTTTTAAATTAAATATTGAAGTTTTTAGATACTTTTTTAAAAGATAAGTTTTAAGTTGCTGTTTAGTTGGTGCATACTTTTGAACGTAAGTTAAAGCAAAATTACGCATTTCTGTCACTGTAATTTGTAATGATTTTTTGTTTCTTATAGGAATCATAATAAGATTTAATATAATATAATTTAAAATGATCGAACAAATTTATACTTACTTTACTATAGAAAAGCTTTACTTTTGGGTCAACTTAGGCGTTTTGCCTTTTTGGATATTAATAATTCTATTTCCTAAATCAAGGTTATGTAAATACTTAGCCACTTCTATATTTCCTATATTTTTACTTGGTTCAGCTTATTTGTATGTCCTTTATAAATCTTATCTTAATTCTTATGATTTTTTAAGTAACTTTAATTTATACCTTGGAATAGATTATGTATCAGACCTATTTAAAGAAAATTCATATCTTTTATTATTTTGGATTCATTTTGTTTCAATAAATTTATTTACTGGGGGCTGGATTCTAAAAGACTCACAAAAATTTTCTGTCAATAGAATTCTTTTGATTTTTCCATTAATTATAACTTACTTAATTGGACCAATTGGATTATTTATATATTGGATAATTAGAATTTTTTACGCCAAAAGTTTAAGTCTTTACGAATAAAAAAATGAAAAAAATTTTTATAAAAATAGCAAAATTTTTAGGTTATGAAATTATTGATCAAAATAATTTTACATCTCCTACTTTAAAAAAAAATTTAAATGAAGAACTTTCTATTTTAAATAATAAATCAATAGTTCTGCCTTTAGGAGAAGTAAAGATAACTAGAAAAGTTAAATCTTTATTAATAATTTTTAGAACAAATACAAAAATTGAAATTTGGGATCAAAATAAAAAAAGATTATTTGAATATCCTAAAATTGAATATGTGATTAGATCATTAAATTCTTTAATTAAATCAATTAAAATTTTAGAAACAACAATTCCTAAAATCAATATACACACAATAATAGTAGATGATAATTCTAATAATGAAAATTTAGATAAAATTAAAAAAATATCTAATACAATAAAGAATATAGATTTTGTTTCTTTAGATTATAAAAAATATAAATCTGTTATAAATGAACAAAAATCTTTAGAAACGTTTTCTAATTTAGCAAGTTTATTACAAAGTTTTGAGCTTGGAAAAGAAAAAGGTGAAGATTTAGTTTTTTTTGTTGAAGATGATTATATTCATTTTGAATCAATGCTCGAAGAAATGATTTTTTCATATGAAAGAATATCATCACAAACAAATCAAGATTTGTTTATTTGTCCTTCAGACTATCCTTATTTATACATGGATAATAGTAGAACTAATATATTGCTAGGAAACAAAAGACACTGGAGAACAGTAGATAAAACTCTATGTACTTTTCTTACATCTAGAAGTTTGATTGATAAATACTGGGAAAATTTTAAAAATACCTGTTTAGATCGGCATGATCCTTTTGAAAAATACTTAAATCAAATTTATAAAAAAGAGATTTGTATTTCTCCTTTAAAAAGTCTTTCTTTACATTTAACAAATATCAATTCAAGTTACGGTTTAGCACCTTTTATTGATTACAAAAAATTATGGGAAGAAAATAATCAATAAAAGCCCTCTGAGGGAGAGGGCTTTTATTATTTAACTAACTAAGATAGAATTTTAAGGGACCCTTCAATGAGTAACCGTAAGATACACAGAGAGTGAAGAGTCCCTTTATTGTTAACAATTTAGTCACGTATCGCATAAGCAATTACGCCTGTTTCAGTAACATCTGTTCCTTTGGTCTCAGCCTCTTTACTTAATCTAATACCAATGGTTGCTTTCATAGCGCTCCATACAATCATGGCAGCAACGAAGACAAATAAATTAATTGAAATAACTCCAATTAATTGACTACCAAAAGCTGTATCTGGATTTGTTATAGGCACAGCCAATGTACCCCAAATACCTGCAAATAAATGCGCTGGAATAGCACCCACTACATCATCAATTTTCAATGATAATAACAGTCTAGTTCCAAACACTACTATGACTCCACCCACAGCACCAATTAATATTGCTGCGAAAGGTGAAGGCATTAATGGTTCAGCTGTAATAGCTACCAAGCCTCCGATACATCCATTTAACATTTGTATCACATCAGTTTTACCAAAACCTAATCTAGTTACTGTGGCTGCTGCCATTACACCACCAGCTCCTGCTAAAAATGTATTAAGAAAGATTGTTGATACAGCTATTGCATCATCAGCAGTTCCCATAGCTAATTGAGATCCACCATTAAATCCAAACCAACCTAACCATAAAATAAATACTCCTACTGTTACTAATGGAATTGAAGAAGCTGCAAATGGTTTTACTGGAGTCGCTCCACCAGATTTAGTAAATCTACCAAGTCTAGGACCTAATATCATTGCACCTGCTAAAGCTGCTGCACCTCCAGTCGAATGAACTAAAGTTGACCCTGCAAAATCTGAAAAGCCAATAGAAGCTAACCAGCCTCCGCCCCATTGCCAACCCATTACGATTGGGTATAGAATTCCTGATAATATTGCTGCAAATAAGAAAAAAGGCCATAGTTTAATTCTTTCAGCCAATGCTCCTGAAACAATTGATACAGTTGTTGCACAAAAGACCATTTGAAAATACCAATCTGAACCATCTGAATAACCAGTATCAACTGAACTTGAGTCTGACCATGGAATAAACTTGCCTATAAACCCACCCTCCGGTATTCCATAAGCTAGATTATATCCAAAGAGCCAAAACATCATTCCAGCAATTGAAAATAAACCTATATTTTTTGCACAGATAACGGATACACTTTTTGATGTAACCATACCTGATTCTAACATTGCGAACCCAGCAGCCATAAACATTACTAGGAAACCACAAATTAAAAATAACAAAGTGTTAAATATAAAACTTATTTCAGCAGAAACAGTTGTTTCTGCCATTCCTGTACTACTCATGTTTAATAAGAAAATTAAACTCATAAGTGGCACACTTATTTTTTTAAATAATTTATTCATAATACCTCCCTAATTTAAGAGGGAGTTATATTTTTATAATATTTAAAAACTAACGCTGATTAGGAAAATTTGATATGCAGAATTTGCATATAGAAGCAGCCTTAATACTCATTTCATAATATTAAGGCTGATTAAAAATATAATTACTTGTTAAAAACTTCTTTTAATGCTTTTGCAGGTAAGAATTTAACCTTTTGAGATGCAGCAATTTGAATTTGCTCTCCAGTTCTTGGATTTCTTCCAACTCTGGCTTTTCTTTTAGCTACTTTGTAAGTTCCAAATCCAGCTATTTTTACTGAGTCATCTCCTTTTAAAGCATCCAAAATGGTGTTGGTAATAGTATCAAAAGTTCTCTCAGCATCTGCTTTACTTAGATTCAAGGCTCCTGAAAGTTTAACTATTAATTGTTTTTTGTTCATTTTAGCTCCGGTTTATTGGTTTTTTTCTATCTTTCAAAATAACCCCTATAAATCAAGCTTTTTTTTAGTATCTAAAATTTTTATCAACACCACATATTGTATAACTTTAAATTAATGTTGATTTTGCTAGTTTTTTTAAGTTTTTATATAATAATTTTATCTTAATAAACCAATGTCTTTTAGGTCATTAAAAGTTGTGAAAAACATTAAAGATAACAATAAAAACATTCCGATTCGAAAAAAACCTTCTTGAGTTTTTTGAGATAAAGGACGACCTAAAAATTTTTCAAAAGCATAAAACATTAAATGTCCCCCATCCAACATTGGTATGGGAAATAAGTTGACTAACCCAAGACTAATTGAAATATAAGCCATCATGCTAATAAATGCTAATAAGCCTATATCAGCCACTTGACCAGAAATTTTAGCAATTCTGATGGGCCCTCCTAATTGTGAAGTATCAGCCTTTCCAACTATCATGCTTCCAATGTATTTTAAGCTAGAAATACTAACAAAATATACTTCATTAACTGCATGCAATATTGCTTGAGCAGGACCCAATTTAACATGATTTATTTCATTGTTATAAGCTCCTAATTTAATACCTACCATTCTTTTATTTATTTTATTTCCAAGATTATCCTCGCTTAAAACAATATTTGGTTTAACTTTTAATAATATTTCATCATAAGATCTTTTAACTTTAAAATCTATAAACTCATTTGTGGACATCATTATATATTTTGAAACGTCTAAAATGCTTTTAACTTTATTTCCATCTATTTCTAAAATAATATCTTCATCTTTTAAACCACCAACCATTGCTGGACTGTCTTTTTGGACTTCATTAATAACTGCTGGTGTAAAGTCTTTTCCAACAAAAGTATAAATTGAAAAAAAAATTACTAATGCAAGAATAAAATTAGCTAAAGGACCACCAAAAACTATTAATGATCTCTGATATAAAGGTTTTAATGTAAACAATTTTTTTCTTTCTTCTTCACTATATTTTTGAAGAATATCATTGTGATCAGTTTGAGAATAAACATTTCTATCGCCAAAAAATTTTACATAACCACCAAGTGGTATCCAGCAAATTTTCCATCTAGTACCAGATTTATCATTCCATCCAAAAATTTCTTTACCAAAACCTATAGAAAAATCAGTAACCCCTACACCATACTTTTTTGCAAAATAATAGTGTCCATACTCATGAATAAACACAACTACAAGAATCACTATAATAAATGGTATTATATAATTAAGCATCATCTTTATATTAATAATAAATTTAATTTACTCAATAGTCTTTAATTGTTTGATACATTTTGTATCAATGAGGCGGTATTATTAGTAGGTATATTAACATCTTTTGAAACTTCATGAAAAATTAAATCTGGTTTTTTACATTCTTTTAAAAAACTAGACCCTAATAGTCCTAAATTTAAATATCGATTAACATCAGTTTGATTAAGAATAACAGGCTGACGATGATGAATTGGTTTAATATTTTCTTTTGCTTCTTCGGTAATTAAGCAAAATTGATCATTTTCAAAAATAGCTGCAATAAAAATAGGTTTTTTATCTTGACGAATAAAATAATAAGGGATTTTTTTTTTATCTTCTCTCTTCCATTCATAAAAACCATCTGCAATTGCCACACATCTGAAATCTTTAATAAGTTTTTTAAAAGAAATTTTTTCATTTATTGTTTCTAATCTTGCATTTATCAAAGGTTTAAAATCTTTCTCTTTTGCCCAACTAGGTAATAAACCCCATTTTAGATTTTCTAAAGTATTTCCATTTTTATATTTTTTGATAACTGGTAATTTTTGATTAGGATGAGCATTATAATTTTCATTGTCTTCTACTTGTATTGCAGATTTTACTAATTTTTTAGTTTTTGTAACTGGATTTGTTACAACATATCTTCCACACATAAGTTAATAGTAATTACTAAAAAATATATTTTAAACAGTTATTTTGTTTGATCTATTATCCATTTTTCAAAGTCTTTATGAGATTTTTGTATTGGAAAAGCAGATATTGCAGGACATTCATAAGAATGTTTTTTCTTAATAAAGATAATAGCTTTTTGTACTTTTGATTTTGAAGTTTTTATAATCATAGAACATTCTTTATCTATGTGCTTTTTTTTTCCATACATAAGTTGAATAAATAGTTGGAATTATATTAGTACAAGCAGCTAATTTTAGTTTAACTAGTTTAGAACTTATTTTTTTTGCTTCTTTTAAAGATTTAAAAGTTAAGTAAATAAAATAAATTTTCATTTATTTTTAATTATATCTAGCCAATTTCAAACTTCAAATTAAATGATAAAGGTAATATTGAAGGATTATTTTAATTTCAACTTATCCCAAAAATATTCTGCAAGGTTTATTCCAGTCAATTTTTTGAATTGAGTTAATCCCGTGGGAGAAGTTACATTAATATCTCCAATTAATTTTCCAGAAATTAAATCAATTCCTGCAAAATAAATATTATTTTTTTTCAATATTTTAGCTACATGGTTAGAAACTTTTTTTTCGAATTTATTTAAATTTGTTTTAAATGCTTTTCCGCCTTGTGATATATTTGATAAAATTGAATTTTTAGATGGGACTCTTCTAATAGCACCAACAACTTTGCCATTT
The DNA here is from genome assembly GCA_902569055.1 of uncultured Pelagibacteraceae bacterium. Classification (GTDB taxonomy): domain Bacteria; phylum Pseudomonadota; class Alphaproteobacteria; order Pelagibacterales; family Pelagibacteraceae; genus Pelagibacter. Next base: position 48,208 of record CACFSU010000006.1, read on the forward strand.
ATAATAAAAATCCTTTTATCTCCATATTTTACTAAAGGTAGAAATTTTTGAACCATTACAAAACCTGTTTTTCTTAAATAATTCATTAATTCCCCCTGATTTATTTTTTTATTAATAAAATAAATATTTTTTCCCGCATATCCATTAACAGGTTTAAGTAATATTTTCTTATGTTTTTGATAAAAATTTATTATCTCCTTTAAATTTTTTGTAAAAATAGTTGGTGGCATCAATTGCATAAATTTAATCGAAAACAACTTTTCAGATATGTTTCTTACTGATTCTGGATTATTAATAATTTCTGTTCTGTTTTTAATTATATCCAGTAAAAGTGTAGAATTTATATAATCTATATTGAAAGGTGGATCTTGCCGAATTAAAATTACTTTGGAACTTGATAAATCAAACTTTTTTTTTCTAATTATTTTAAAATATTTTTTATTATTGCTAAATAATTTCAGTTCTTTCACATCTGCAAATAATTTTGAATTAATAAAGCTTAAGTCTTTTGATTCAAACCAATATATCTTGTGTTTTCTTTTTTGAGCCTCCAATGCTAATAATAAAGTTGTATCTGTTTTTGGATTTATTTTTTCAATAGGGTCAGCTTGTATCGCAACAATTTTATTCATTTATTAATTTTCTAAAGATTTATCTGCCTTAGTTTTTTTGTCATCTAATATCTGTTTAATATTATTCAAAAAAATTGATTCATCTCTTTTTGTTTTATTTAACTCTTTTCTTTTTTCTAAACCATTTTTTGAGATGTTATAAAAAATCCTAAGCCAATCTAGGATTTTTTTATTATCTATAATTGTATTTAATCCTTTTTTTGGCGCCTCAATGTAAGCATTTAGGACATCTTCTTTTTTCCATTTATTAATTATACTAATTGTACTTTCTAAATTACCATATATTAGTCCAATTAAAAAAGCTGGTCCAGCACAATGACAATCCCACTCGCATGCATCCAAGGATCTAATCTCAATATATTTTTTTAATCTATTTTCTGTAAATATAGTGCTAAGATGTAATTCTAAATCATCTAAATTTGGTAAATTTTTTGTATTTTCAATTTTACCTTCCATAAAATCTTTAAATTTTTTTCCATTAGCTGATGTATATAAATTATTTTTTTTTAAAAACAAAAGTGGAAAGTTGATTGCAAAATCAGCATATTTTTCGAAATCCATATCCTCTAAAAAAATTTCTGGTAAACCTCCTCTTGCAGTCTCTTGCCAAACTTTAGATCTTAGTGATAAGTATCCGCTTGGCTTATTTTCTGAAATTGCAGAGTTAGCAAAAACCCCAATAGTGATTGGAATTAAGAAAGAAATAGCTTTAAATTTTTTTTTAAAATCTTCTTCTGATGAGTAATCGATATTTATTTGTGTTCCTGATGTTTGATACATCATATTTAAACTATGTTTTCCATTTTTTGGCATTTCTTGGGTCATTATCTCATATCTTTGTTTTGGATTATTGGGTACATCACTTAACTGTGAGTAAGGATCATGTCCTACAGCAATAGTTTTTAATTTTAACTCTTTGCAAATTTCATTAAGTTTTGACTGAAAATCGTATGACTCTGAACAAACTCCATGAATATTTTTATATTTATCACCTGATAATTCGATTTGATTTCCGGGTTCAAGAGTAATTGACTTTCCACCAAGCTTTAAGCCAATTAAATTTTCATTTTCGAATATTTTTTCCCATTTATATTTTTCTGAATATAAATTTAATACTTTTTTTATGTCTGAATAATTAACTCTTTGCTGGTCTTTTTCTCTAAATAGAAATTTTTCATTCTCTACTCCTATTTTCAAATCTGCTTTACATCCAGAGAAAAAATAATCAATTATCTGATTTTTTGATGTAATTTCCATTAAAATTTTGTATTAAATTTTTTAATAATTTGGCCCCTTGGTCTTTGCTAGAGTAGATGATTAAGCCAATTCCTTATTTCACATGTTCTATTTTTAAAATCTAATTTCTTATCTTCTTCTTTGATATAATTTAAATGATTTTGAAAATCAGTTTCATTATCAAAATGATTATTTTGTAATATACGATCTTTTCTTCCATTAGACAAATTTAGCATCTGCCAATACTCGTAATCTGGATGATATTGTAATCCCCAAATTTCAGATTTTCCTGATCTAAAATATAATCCCATTACTTTATTTATTTTGTCGCTGGATAATAAAGTAGCACCATTAGGAATTTCACATACTTCATCATAATTAAATGCAGGAGATGTAAATTTTAATTTTTTATTTTTATATATGGGATTTTTTTTTCCTTCATCATTAATTTCAATATCTGAAGCTATACCTATATGTGCTCCATTTTTTCCAGGAGCCACCTTTCCTCCTGCTACTGTAGAACAAACTTGTAATCCCCAGCAAATTGCTAAAATTTTATTCTCATATTTAAAACAATTAGATGCAAAATCTAAATGTTTTTTAATTTCATCTGTCATATCATTTAATCTCATAGCTCCACCTGTAAAAATGATGCCATGATAATTTGAAATATTGCCTAAAACAGCTTTTGTTTCGTTGTCATTTGCTGGATTAATAATTTTAATTTTTGAATTTGGTTCTAATTTTAAAACTAAATTTTTTAAGTTTTCAGAACAAGATACCTTAGCAGCTTTTACAAAAAATTCATTATTCCTAGGATCGTTTCCCTCTACTATGAGAATATTTAAATTTGTCATTAAAAAAGTTTACCTGACATACTATGTTGATACATAAGTTTCATATCAGCTTCAGTTAATTCTTTAGGATTGCTGCCAGTAGAAGGGTCTTCTAAAGCCATTTTTGATAGCCGATCTAATTGTAAATCTTTTTCTTTAATTACTTCTGATAGTTTGTGAGGTATTTCTAATTTTTTTCTCAAATCTATAATCCAACTAATAAATCCATCAAATGTTTTATTATTTAATTCTAAATAATCACAAATTTTAATAATTTTATCCTCGATTACATCTTTATTAAAAGTTAAAACATAAGGCATAAAAATTGCATTTGATAAACCATGATGAACATTATTTAATGCATTAACTGGATGACTAAGTGAATGAATTGCACCTAATCCTTTTTGAAAAGCAGTCGAGCCCATGCTTGCTGCTGTTAACATATTCATTCTCGCTTCTATATTTGTTCCATTATTAACTGCTTCAAGTAACCATTTATTAATTAATTTTATTCCTTCTAATGCAATTCCATCAGCCATTGGATGATATCCTGGTGCGCAATAAGCTTCTAGATTATGAGCAAGTGCATCCATACCAGTTGCGGCAGTTATTTTGGGAGGTAGACCTACCGTTAAAACAGGATCAAGAATAACAATTGATGGTAAAAATTTTGGATGAAAAATAATATTCTTAACACCTGTGTCTTCATTTAAAATTACTGATGCTCTACCTGTTTCTGAACCAGTGCCAGCAGTAGTTGGTACTGCAATAATAGGTGCTATTTTATCTGAATTAGCTTTAGTCCAATTATCCCCAACATCTTCAAATTCCCATATAGGTAAAGTTTGACCTGACATAAATGCTACTGCTTTTCCTACATCTAATCCACTTCCACCACCAAAAGCGATTACACCATCACAAGTGTTTTTTTTGTAACTTTCTACACCCTCATTAACATTTGTTCCTGTAGGATTGCCTACTACATTAGAGTATAGTTCTGCGCTAATTCCCTCACTTTTCAGAATTGATAAAGTATTATTAACAATATCAGATTTTGAAAGACCCTTATCAGTAACTAAAAGAGGCTTCATAATATTCAAAGTTTTACAAGCAGAGGCAATATCATTAATTCTATTTTCACCAACCCACATTGTTGTTGGATAATTCCAGTTATATTTTTGCATGTTGTCTATTTAATGTTTTAGAAATATTTGATGATATATATCATTTAATAAAGTAAATTTAACCAAATAATTATGCAAAAAACTATAAGTCCGATAGATAATCAAATTTATATTGAAAGGGAATATCACTCAGATAAAATTGAGGAAACACTTAATAATTCTGTTAAAGCTCAAACTAGTTGGGGTCATTTGAGCGTCAAAGAAAGAGTTGAGTTATTAAAAAAATTTGTAGAGGATTTTTTATCAAAAAAAGACGTTATTGCAGAAGAATTATGTAGACAAATAGGAAGACCAATTTCTCAAGCAGCAGGTGAGCTTGGAGGTTTTAAGGAAAGAGCTGACTATATGTTGTCAATTGCTGAAAAAAAGTTAGCTGATATTGACGTTTCAAAAAATTCAAATTTTAAAAACTTTATAAAAAGACGGCCATTAGGAGTCGTTTTTGTAATTGCGCCATGGAATTATCCTTATCTTACAGCGGTTAATTCGATTATTCCTGCTATGGCAGCAGGAAATTGTGTAATTTTAAAACATTCAGCACAAACTCCATTATGTGCTGAACAACTTTATCAATCAGCTCAAAAAACTTTACCTAAAGATGTTTTTAATTATTTACATTTAAATCATAAAGATGGGTTAAAAGTAGTATCAGACCCAAGGGTTAATTTTGTATCTTTTACTGGTTCTGTAAAAGCAGGATATGAAGTTCAAAAAGCAACTCACACAAAGTTTATAGATATGGCGCTAGAACTTGGAGGGAAAGACCCTGCTTATGCTAGATATGATTGTGATTTAGAAAAAACTGTAGAAAACTTAGTCGATGGTTCTTTTTTTAATTCAGGTCAGTCTTGTTGTGGAATTGAAAGAATTTATGTAGATGAAAAAATTTATGATAAATTTTTAGAATCATTCATTTCAAAAACTTATAATTATAATTTTGGTAATCCTTTAAAAAAGGAGACTAACTTAGGTCCTGTTGTCAAATTATCTGCAGCCGAATTTATAATTAATCAAATGAATTCTGCTATAAATAAAGGTGCTAAAAAAATGATTGATGAAAATAAATTCAACTATCCAAAAGAACATAACAATTATTTAGTTCCTCAAGTGTTAGTAAATGTAAATCATGAAATGAATTTTATGACTGAAGAAACTTTTGGTCCATGCGTTGGAATTATGAAGGTTAAGGATGAAAATGAGGCTATAAAGCTAATGAATGATAGTCCTTACGGTTTGACAGCATCAATTTGGACAAAGGATGTTGAAATTGCTGAAAAAGTTGGGAATCAAGTTGAAACTGGGACTTTTTATATGAATAGATGTGATTATCTTGACCCAGCGCTATCTTGGACTGGTGTTAAAGAAACTGGAAAAGGTTGTTCATTATCTGAGGTTGCTTACGAAAAACTTACAGCACCTAAGAGTTTTCATTTAAGAAAAGAGCAATAAATGAAACTAATTTTTAAAGGTAAAAATGCAATAGTGGCCGGAGCCAGTGGAGGTATGGGATTAGAAATATCAAAAATATTATCTAAAAATAACATAAATGTGCTTATGTTGGATATTCAAAGTCCAGGTAAGTCTTTTTTATCTGATAACATAAATTGTATATATAAAAAAGTAGATGTAACTAATTTAAAAAAATTAAGATCTATTATCGAAAAATATTTTAAAAAATATAAAAGTATTGACTATTTAATTAACACTACAGGTGTTTTATGGTTTAATAAAGATGTTTCAGCTGTAGATATAAAAACCGAAGTTTGGGATAAAGTATTTGATATAAACTTAAAATCTATGATGCATTTATCAAAAATTATTATTCCATTAATGAAAAAGAAAAAATTTGGTTCAATGGTTCATATTTCTTCTGTAGACGCTTTATCTGGTGATGATAAACCACAAGATGCATATGGTGCATCAAAAGCTGCAATGATTAGACTTTCAAAATCATTAGCAATTCAGTTTGCTTCTAATAATATAAGGTCAAATATAATTTTACCTGGTCCGATAGAAACTGGAATGCAAAAACGTTGGAAAAAAAATCCTAAAGCCAAAAAAAATTTAGAAAAATTTATTCCTCTTCAAAGAGTTGGAAAACCTCAAGATATATCTAATGCTTGTATGTTCTTGTTAAGTGATCAGGCTAATTATATTACTGGTACTGAAATTATAGTTGACGGTGGAATTACTTCAAAACCTTAGAGTTTAATTAGGCGCCTAATTAAAGGCGCCTAAAATTAAATTATTATCTGTAAGGATATCCCGCTTTTTCCATTGTTGCTGCATATAGTTTAAAAGCATCAACAACTTTTTTAGCTCTTGGACTAATCTTAGAAGTTTCATCCCAGAATTGCTCAGAGTCCTTAACTACTTGGCTCCACTCATTTGCTGGAAGACTTGTAAGTTCCATTTTCTTACCATTAACACGAAGGTCGGCTTCACCACCCCAATACCATACTTGTCTATAATAATGAGAGTCGTTAATTGACATTCTGTAAAGAGCTTGAAGTTTTGGACTTAACTTATCCCAACTTTTTTGATTAGCGAAATATGATCCAAACCATGCGCCAGTCACTGAATTAGTTAGTGCATATTTACAAATATCAGCCCAACCCACTTCATAAGCCTCTGTAAATCCACACCAGCAAACACCATCTAATTCTCCAGTTTGCATAGCAACCTCAACATCATCCCATGGCACAATAACAGGAATTAATCCGTATCTTGCTAAAAACTTACCTGCAGTTGGAACACCAAAAACACGTAGCCCTTTCATGTCAGAAAGTTTTGTTATTTTTTTATTTACAGTAAATAAATGACATGGATCCCAAGCACTAGTGCTTAGCCATTGAACACCCTTTACTTCGCTGTAAGCTTCATCCCATATTTCATTTAATCCGTAATACTTAAATAAAGAAGGAACATCTAAGCTATATCTAGTTGCAAATGGAAAATAACCACCAAAAACCTGAATATCTACAGGTGATCCCATCGTGGCATCATCACTCTGTACAGCATCAATAGTTCCCGCTTGCATTGCTCTAAACAATTCATCTGTAGGAACAAGTTGATCTGCATAGTAAAGTTCTATTTCCATTTCACCGAATGCAGCTTTATTAAAAGCTTCTATTTGTGGCTTAATAACATGTGCACCAAGAGGAGCACCAGAATAAGTCTGTAATCTCCATTTGATTGGATTTGATGCAGAGTAAGCATATGGAGCTTTGATTGCAGTTGCTCCAGCAGCACCTAACGTTAGTAAACCTGCTTTTTTAATAAACGAACGTCTTTTGTTCGTTATTATTTTCTTATTTTTTTTCACTTGGTCTCCTCTCGTTTTATAATTTAATAAAAAATTGTATTATAAAAAAAAAATTTATGAAACTTAATAATTCCAAATAATTATAAGGTATTTAAAAAGTAAAAAATAAAATTAAACTTCAAGTTGTATTATCTAGATAAATATTTTTCTGGAAGATACGTTGCAATTTCTGGGAAAGCCATAACAATAGCCAAACCAATCACCATTATAAGAACAAATGGAATTATAGATCTATAAATGTCTTGTAAAGTTATTTCTTTTGGAGCCATAGCTCTCATTAAAAACAAATTATAACCAAATGGAGGGGTCATATAAGCAATTTGACAAGTAATTGTATAAAGAACACCGTACCAAATAGGATCAAAGCCTAATGAAATTATTAATGGCACATATAACGGTGCAACAATTACTAACATTGCTGTATCATCTAAAAACATTCCCATAAGAATATAGGAAAGCTGCATCATTATTAACACGCCCCAAGGAGTTAAATTCCATCGCTCTATGAAGAGTGTTTCAATTGCTCGACCAGCCCCTAAACCATCAAATACTGCACCAAAACATAATGCAGCTAAGATAATCCACATAAACATACAGGACACACCTAAAGTTTTTTTAAGAGTATTTTCCAAAACTTGTTTATTAAATCTTTTTTTATAAATTGCCGCTAAAGTTGCTAAAAAAGCTCCCACAGCAGAACATTCAACTAAGCTTGCTATACCCATTAAAAATAGACCTGTCATAAAAAAAAATATTAAAAAAGGAATTATTCCTGCTTTTAACAACCTAATTTTTTCTAATGTGCTTATATTTCTTTCCTCTTTTTTTAAAGGTGGTCCAAGCTCTGGTTGAAGTTTACATCTTACATAAATGTAAATTAAAAATAGTGAAGCCATCAATATCCCTGGAAGAATTCCAGCCATCCAAAGTTTACTAACAGGTTGACGCGCTATCATTCCATATAAAACCATTACTACACTTGGAGGGATCAAAATTCCTAGTGAACTTCCGGCTTGTACAACTCCGGTTATCATTCTCTTATCATAATTTCTTTTTAGCATTTCTGGTAAGGCAATAGTTGCTCCTATAGCCATACCAGCAACACTCAAACCATTCATTGCTGAAATAGCTACCATCATAAACATTGTTCCAATAGCAAGGCCTCCTTTTAATCCACCAAATAAAACATGGAACATCTTATAAAGATCATTTGCAATTCCTGACTCCGATATCATAAAGCCCATATAGATAAATAAAGGTAACGTTAACATTGGATACCATTTGAAAAGTTTCCATGTTGCTGTATATGGCATCTCCATGGAGCCATCTCCCCATATTAATAGTGCTGAAGCTGATGCAACAAAACCAATTGCACCAAATACTCTTTGTCCAGTAAACATCATAACAAGCATTGTTATAAACATGAAAAGAGCAATAAATTCGTAACTTAAATATTCAGCTAGCATAATTATAAATTTATATTTTTGACTTTAGCGATGTCTTTAAATAATGTCGAAAAAGCCTGTAACAACATTAATAATATTCCAATTAACATCAGACTTTTAATTGGCCATACATAAGGGGCCCAAGCCGTGAAGAGTTTTTGATTAGTTTCAATAGTATAAATTAAACTTGTTATTGAACCAAAAAATAAAATTGCTAAAAAGAAAATTAAAAAAATACTTGTGAAAATATCCATCTTGGCTTTTCCTTTTTTTGAAAGTTTTCCATAAAATAAATCCATACGAACATGATCGTCAGAAAGCATTGAATAGCCTCCTCCCAATAGATAGTAAGCTGTAATTGTGAATTGAGCCATTTCAATTATCCACATCAATGGAAAATTAATTATATTTCTGGTGACAAAAGATAAAATTAAAAGAAACATCATGAAAAAAACCCAATACATCACAAACCTGCCAACTTTTTCACAGGTGGTATCTACTATGCTTACATAAAATGATATAAATTTTGGCATTATCGAAACTATTATAAAGTTAGTTTATAAATCAATAAAAAAGTTGCTAAAAAAATTAATTAATTATATCGTGTAAATTGTTAAATTCACCAATTTTAAAAATTATAGCATCTTCTTTTTTAAATCCGTATTTTTCAGCATTATTTTTAAATCTAATAGGAGGTTCCATTATTGGTTCCAAAGACAAAACAAAAGTTCCCCAATGCATTCCTATCAATTTTTTACTCCTTAAATCTCTACCAATGCTAAGGGCTTCTTCAGGATTTGTATGATAAGCAGACTTGTCTTTATAAGGTGATATAGGATAAAAATTATAAGCTCCAATATTAATAAAAGTAAGATCAATTGGTCCATATTTATTACCTATATCTTTATAAATATTTCCTATTCCTGTGTCACAAGCAAATAAAATTTTTTTATCATGATACTCAATTAAAAAATTACCCCACAATGTTTTATTAGTATCGGTTAAACTTCTTTTTGACCAATGAACTGCTGGAAGAAAAGTAATTTTTAATTTTTCATTGATGATTATCTCATCATACCAATCCATTTCATTGACATTATTATAACCATTTCCAGTAAAATACTTACCAAGTTTTAATGGAAGCATAACTTTAACATCTTTGTAGGGAAATTTTCTAATAGTCTTCATATCCTGATGATCGTAATGATTATGAGTTAATAAAAATAAATCAATTTTAGGAATTTCATTAAGTTTTAATGCTGGTTCTGTGTATCTTTTTGGGCCAAATATAAATGGACCTGCATTTTTAGAAAAAATAGGATCTGTTATTATTGTTGAATCCCCTAATTTAATTAGAAATGTAGCATGTCCCATCCAGGCAATATAGTCATGATCTTTGAATTTTTTTAAATCTGATAATACTTTTTCTTTATTAATAACATGATCTTTTGGAACAGACATATTAAGTTTCTTTTTTTCTTGATTAAAAATCTTAAATGACCATTTAAAATTTGTGTCTCTCTTAGGAGATCCTTCTGGATTTCTAAATGTTCCATCTGGTAAATGATGATAAGGAATTTTTTCCATAGAAATAGATATACAATTATAAGCAAAAAATAAGAATAAAAAACTAATGAATTTAAAAAATTTTATATTCACTATTTTTGGTAATTGAATTAATTTACAAAAGTTTTTCACCATTCATACTATGAAATTTAATTAACATTTCTGTAATAGGTGAAAGTGTCACTAGTTTATTGAAAATAATTCTCATTTATCTGCACATTATGGTATTTAATCATCTTTACTTGAGATAAAAAAATATTTTTTGTATAAATTTTAATGAACAAAATAGCATTAATTCATTGTGGCTGCCATAAAACAGGTTCAACAACTTTTCAACACATATTAAAAAAAAATCAAAAAAAATTAAATTA
>CACFSU010000007.1 GCA_902569055.1 uncultured Pelagibacteraceae bacterium
TAATTTCATTTTTTGAGTTTAGTACTTCAAATTTAATATTATTTAATCCGAAAATTAAAAAAAAATTATATTCTTTTATTTTACTCATTAACAATAACCTGATTAATTTGGCGCAAATCTATTTCTTTTTTATTTTTAAATTCTTCTTGATTAATAATATTAGACAAAATTTTTAAAGAGACTTCTACTTGTTTTAAGGGTAATTTAATTAATAAACCATCATCAGTTTCAATATCCCATCTTTTAGATCTAAAAAAATATAATTTTTTAATTTTATTAAAACTTAATCCTGAATTATCTATATGACTTTTTAAAGTTAAAAGATATTTTGGTTCAACTTCACCAAAAATAAATGGTAGTTTTTTTATCGGATCATTTACTAAAATAAAATTCCCATTAGTTCCAATATAAAAATTTTTATTATTTTTTTTTGTAATTGCTAAAAAATTTGCTTTTATTATTTTTATTTCTATTTTTGAAGGATAATTTTTAAAGATGAATAAATTTTCAACTATTTTATTTGCAAATATTCTTTTTGAAATTTCTTCTTTATCTATAAATAAGATATTCTGATCTTTTAAATAATTTAAATCTTGATAAAAATTTTTTTTTTCAAAATCTTCTAATCCTAAGATATTTAATTCAGAAATTTTTAATAAGTTTAAATTTAAAGAGCCTCTATTATTAATGGTAACTAAAAAAAAAAAAAGAAATAAGCAAAGAATAATTTTTTTACTTATTCGTTGATGCATCTTTTAAAATAATCTTAATTAAATTAATAAAATTAATACCATTATAAGCAGATATTTCTGGAACTAAAGAAAGTTTAGTCATTCCTGGTTGGGTATTTAATTCTAAAAGATAAAATTTATTTTTATAAAACTTGAAATCTGATCTACTAACACCTCTGCAACCTAATAAATTATGAGCTTTAAGAGTGATTTTCATTAGCTCTTTATATTTTTTTTTATTTAATTTTATTGGAATAATATGTTTCGTTTTTGCTTTAACATTATATTTAGCTTCATAATCATAAAATTTTCTTTGTGGCTTTAATTCAATGGCGCCAAGTTTTTTTTCACCTAGGATTGCAGCTTGAATCTCTCGACCAGGTATAAATTCTTCTAATAAAACCTCCTTATAACTTTTTAATTTCTCTAATTTTTTGTGGATTTCATTTTTTTTACATATAAAAACATTTACACTAGATCCCTCATTGATTGGTTTAATTACTACAGGAAAATTTAATTTCTTTTTAATTAAATTATTTAATTCTACTTTAGACTTATCAAAACTGTATTTAATATATTTTGGGGTTAAAATTTTATTTTTTATAAAAATTTTTTTTGAGATTTCTTTATTCATTGCTTTAGCAGAGGCAATAACTCCTGAATGGGTATAAGATATTTTTAAATTTTCTAAAATTGATTGTATATAACCATCTTCTCCAAATTGACCATGTAAAGCATTAAAGATAATTTTAGGTTTAAATGATTTTACTGAATTAATTAAATTATTATCTGGTTCACAGTTTTTAACTAAATAACCATTTTTTTTCAGTTCTCTTGCTACTTGTTTACCAGTTTCAAGACTTATTTCTCTTTCTTTAGATATGCCCCCAGAAATTATTAAAATTTTTTTTTTCAATTTTCTAATATTTTAATTTCTTTTTCTATACTAATACCTGTTTTTTTAAATACACTTTCCGAAACAAAATCTATCAATTTTTTCATATCATTAAATGATGCATTTCCCTTATTAACAAAAAAGTTTGCATGTTTTATCGAAATACATGCATCTCCAAATCTAATATTCAAAGGAACTGATTCCCTAATCAATTCCCATACTTTTTTTTCTGTTTGTTTAATTGGATTTTTAAAAGTACTACCACTAGTTTTAATTTTTGATGGCTGATTAATATCCTTTTGTTTTTTTAATTTCGTCATTTCTTCTTTTATTATTTGAGAATCTTTTATTTTTCCCTTAAATGATGCGCTTAAAAAGATTAAGTTTTCTGATAAATTATTATTTCTGTAATAAAATCTAACTTTGTCTGCTGGAATAGTTGATATATTTCCTAATTTATCAATTACTTGTATTGAAATTAAAATATCTTTAATTTCACTTCCAAAACAACCTGCATTCATTTTTATTCCTCCACCAACAGTGCCAGGAATACAATATAAAAATTCAAAACCACTTAAAGAATTATTAAAAGCATATTCTGCTAGTTTTTTATCTAAAACTGCTGTCCCTGAAATAATAACATCTTTTCCTAAAAGAGATAATCTATTAAAATTTTTACCCAGTTTTATTACTACGCCATTGTAAATTTCGTCCGTTATTAAAGTATTTGAGCCTGCTCCAATAATAAAAATATTCTCTCTATTATTTAAGATTTTAAGAAACTCTATCAAATCTTTTAGATTTTCAGCTTTATAAAAGATTTTTGTTTTGCCTCCAATATTAAACCAATTTTTCTTCTTTAAATCATGATTAAAACAAATTTTAGGCTCAAAATTTTTAAATAATTCTTTTAATTTATCTATATTCATTGAAGTAAATTTGGTAATTCTCTCATCCAGTTAGAAATTGAACCAGCACCCATACCTACGATTATTTTTTTTCCATACATGTATCGTTTTAAGAATTTTGCTAATTGAGTCTGATTTTCAATCATAAATAATTTTACTTTAGAATTTTTTACAATTTCTTTGGCAAAACCTTTATAACTGAAACCTAGTTCCATTTTTTCTCCTGCATTGTATACTGGACATAAAATTACGGTATCTGCATTTTTGAAAGCGTATGTAAATTCCTTTTTTAAATCTTTTAATCTTGAAATTCTATGAGGTTGAAAAATACACACTTTATCATATGATTGATAAACTTTCTTAATACCTTCAAGCACAAATTTTATCTCTGTTGGATGATGTGCATAATCATCATAAAAATCGATATTTTTATAACTAAAGATCTTGTTAAATCTTCTGTGCACACCCTGAAAGTTTTTTAAACCTTTCTTAATTTTTTTAATTGGTATTCCGACTGATAATGCGATCCCTAAAGCTCCTACTGAATTTCTAATATTATGAATACCAAGTAATGGGATTTTAATTTTTTTAATATTTGAAATTTCTTTATTTGGCAAACTAATCTGAATATCAAATTCAGAGAAAGATTTAAATTGTTGTATATTTTTTATTCTAAAATTAGAATTTGATCTTTGACCATATGTATAAAAATTTTTATTTTTAATTTTTTTGACTAATTCTCTATTAATTCTATCATCAATACAAATAAATGATTTACCAAATGATGGTATTTTTTTAACGAAGTCTAAAAAATAATTTTTTAAATCATCGATCGATTTATAAAAGTCCATGTGCTCTCGATCGATATTGGTAATTATTGAATATGTTGGTGAAATATGAACAAAACTTCCATCTGACTCATCCGCCTCTAAAATAGACCAGTCACTTTTACCTAGTTTAGCTGAACTTTTAATAGAATTAATCACTCCTCCATTAATTATTGTAGGGTCCAATTTAGTTTCTTGAAAAATTGAAGCAATTAAAGAAGTTGTTGTAGTTTTCCCATGCGAACCAACCACGACTATATTTTTCATCAAGGAAACAGTGCTTGCCAACATTCTTCCTCTTTTAATTATAGGAATTTTTTTCTTTCTAGCTTCTATTAATTCTGGATTATTTTTTTTAATAGCTGAAGATATAACTACAATTGTACTTTTTTTTAAATTTTTTTTTGAGTGTCCTAAAAAAATTTTTATTTTTTCTTTTTTTAATCTTTCTACGTTTTTATTATTTGAAATATCGCTTCCCTGAACATTAAAGCCTTTTCGTTTCATTATTAACGAAAGACCGCTCATACCTATACCCCCTATTCCAATAAAATGCACTGTTTCTTTTTTTGCTAGTTCAATTTTCATCAATAATTTTATTCAGTTTTTGATTAACATCATTCCATGAATTTTGATAATTCAATTTTTTTAAATTATCTTTTTTGTTATTATAATCTGATTTATCTTTTATTATTTTAAATAATAAATTAATTAATATCTCCTGTGTTAAACTTTTTTGATTTAGAATCCAACAACAGCCAGCTTTTTCATAAAATTTTGCATTTTCCATTTGATGATTATCTTTTGCTGTAGGTAATGGAATCGCTATAAAAGGTTTGTTCATGATTGAAATTTCAGCTAAAGAGGTTGCACCTGCTCTGGAAATACACAAATCAGATTCATTAATTAAATCAATAAAACTATTATCAAAATCAAAAATTTTATTTTCTATTTTATTTAAGTTATAAAAATTTTTTAAATTTTCAATATTATTATTACTTGTTTGTTGAATAACCTTTATTGGATACTCGTTGTTAATATTAACTATTATTTTATTAATTAATTTATCAAAAATATCTGCTCCTTGACTGCCACCAGATATTAATAGACAAAAATTTTTTTTATTTAAATAATTAGTTTTTTTTAGTTCATAAAAAGACTTAGAAACTAATGGTCTAATCACCTCTATTTTGTCGACAAATTCATTTGGAAAATTTTTTATATTACTTGAATAACAAATAATCCTCTTAGAAAAATTTAAAAAAAACTTATTAGTTCTACCTAAAGTTAAATTTGGCTCTAATAAATAAATTTTTAATCCTATTAATTTTGCTGCTATACATATTGGTAAAGACATGTATCCGCCAGTAGATACCACTTTATTAATTTTTTCTTTTTTCAATAAAAAAAATGAATAGATCGTTAAATAAAATAATTTTAAGATTTTTAATGGAAAAAAAATATTTATATTTAATTTAGGTGTATCTATGATATTTATTTTACTTTTATCACACTTTAAATATTTATATCCTCTTAAATCAGTTGAAAAAATAATTTCATAATTAGTTTTTAAATGTTCAGCAATAATTTCTGCTGGTATTACATGTCCACCTGTTCCACCAGTTGTAACTAATATTTTTTTTTTCATTTTTTTGAAAAAATTTTCCTTTTTGTTAAATTCAAAATAACTCCAGATAATATTGAAATACTAATAATTGAAGATCCACCATAACTTAAGAATGGTAGCGTCATACCAGTTGTAGGAAGTAGTCTTATATTAACACCAATATGAATTATTGCTTGAATTAATATTAAACTTGCTGATCCCACTAAAATTAGTTTTATTTTATGGTCCTTTTCAATATTAACTTTTTTTAATATCGAAAAAATAAAAACTAAAAATAAAATTAAAATTAAAATTATAACTATCACACCAAATTCTTCAGAAATTACTGAAATTATATAATCTGTGTGTGCTTCAGGAACTCTATTTTTAAGAGTACCCTCTCCAATTCCTTTACCAAAAAAACCTCCGCTAGTAATTGAGTCTATTGCTTTATCTGATTGAAAATTATGTGTACCATTCTCAGAGTTAAAGAAAGATAGCAGTCTATTTTTAATATATTCAAATTTTGGGACATAAAATGTAAAATATAATAGTAAAATTACTCCAATCATAAATACAGATAATAAAAATATTAAATTAACACCAGATATGAAAATTAAAACTATCCAAGTAAAGCCTACTAATAATGTTTGACCTAAATCGGGCTGAATAATTAAAAAAAAAGCTATAATAAGAGTTAAAAAAAGAGAAAGAATAAATTTCAAAGTAAAATGTTCTAATTTATTAGAAGTAATTATTAAACTTAAAACTATAATAAAAAAAGGTTTAACCAACTCTATAGGTTGAAATCTCGGTAAAAAAAAAAAATTGAGCCATCTTTTCGAGCCTTTAATCTCAACTCCTATAATTGGGACTAAAAACAATAAGAACAATGTAATAAAAAAAATATAAAGTGAAAATTTATAAAGAGTTTCTTGCTCTATATAAGAAAGAATAAACATTAAAACTAATCCAATAATTACAAAAATTAAATGTTTAAAGAAAAAAAAATAACTATTAGTTTCTAACTTATCAGATGCAATTAAAGAGGTAGATACTATTGAAAAAAATAAACCAATTAAAAATAAAGTAATTATTAAACTTAGTATAAATTTATCTAAATTTTTCCACCATTGATAATAAGAGAAATAATTAAAAAATTTACTTATCATTAAAATATTTCTTAATAATCTTATTGAAATGATAGCCCCTATCTTCAAAATTTTTAAAAGCATCAAATGAAGCTGCGGAAGGACTAAATAAGATAGTTTTTTGATTAGATTGATCTATTTTAATTTCTTTAAAAATTTTATTTAAAGCTTTATTAAGATTAGTAAATTTAGATAGTCTTATTTTATTTTTTAAATCAAATGAAAACTTTTTTGAATTTTTTCCAAATAGATAACCTCTAATATTTTTAAAATAAATTTTTGGTAAACTAAATTTATCCCCTTTTTTTGGAATGCCTCCTAATAACCAATAAATATTTTCTGATGTTTTAAGCATTTCTAAAGAAGATGCATAACTTGTCGATTTAGAGTCATTAATTATTTTTAAATTTCCTTTATTATAAATAGTTTGTTGTCTATATTTTAAACCTTTAAATTTCTTAATTATTTTAGCTAATAATTTCTTTTTTATTTTAAATCTTTTAATAATTTCTAAAACAAATAATAAATTTTCCTTATTTGACATTGAAGTAAAATAATCATTTTTAATATTTGACAAATATTTATTATTTAATTTTGTGTTAACTTTGATAATTTTGCTTTTATAATTATTATTCTTAAGAAACTTAATAGTATTTTCATCAAATTTATTAATAAAAGCAATTGAGCCAGATTTCTGATTTTTAATTAGTTTAAATTTAGTTTTAATGTATTCTTTTAAAGTTTTATGTCTTTCTAAATGATCAGCTGTAATATTTAATATTACTGAATATTTTGAGTGAAAAATTTTACTATAATCTAATTGATAAGATGAGGCCTCTATTACAAAAATTGATTTAGGTTTGATATTTTTAATAGATAATATTGGATATCCTATGTTGCCTCCAATTTTCACGTCATATCCTTGCTTTTTTAAAACTTCATATAATAATTTACTAGTAGTTGATTTACCATTTGTACCTGTAATAGTTATGCATTTATTATTATAAAATGATTTAAACACATCTAGATCTGTATAAATTATTTTAAAATTTTTTTTTAAAAAATTTTTTAACTTACACTTATTTATATTAATCCCTGGACTTAAAATTATTACATCAAATTTTGATTTTTTAATTTTTTTAAACGATTCAATATTTTTATTGTCATCAAATAAAGAAATCTTATTTTTCTTTTTTAAAAACTTAAATGTAGAAATTCCACTTTTACCTAATCCATAAATCAAAATTTTTTTATCTATAAAAATATTTGAATTGACATTCATTATCTTAATTTCAATGTAGCAAGACCTATCATGGCTAATATTATAGAAATAATCCAAAATCTAATTACTACTGTTGACTCAGGCCAGCCTTTTTTTTCAAAATGATGATGAATTGGTGCCATTCTAAAAATTCTTTTACCAGTCAATTTGTACGAAATAACTTGAACAATTACAGAAAAAGCTTCAAGAACAAAAAGACCACCTGTTATAGCTAATACGATTTCATGTTTTGTAATAATCCCTATCGCACCAAGGGAACCGCCTAATGATAATGACCCAGTATCTCCCATAAAAATTTTTGCCGGTGGAGCATTAAACCAGAGGAAACCTAAACTCGAACCTATAATTGCACTACAAAAAATCGAAATTTCTCCTGTACCTTCAATGTATGGTATTTGTAAATAATTTGAAAAAACAATATTTCCAGTTACATAACTTATAAAAGCAAAACAACCAGCAACTAATATTACTGGCACTGTAGCCAAACCATCAAGACCATCAGTTAAATTAACAGCATTAGAAGATCCTACAATTACAAATACTGAAAAAGGAATAAAAAACCATCCAAGATTTATAATTAAATTTTTAAAAAAAGGAAAATATAAATTAGTGATCTCTTGATAATCTACTAAGTAAACAAAATAACTAACTCCTAAAATTGATATTATTATTTGTGCAATTATCTTAAACTTTAATGAGATCCCTAGTGAATTACTATGTTTAATTTTTTTATAATCATCAAGTGCTCCAAGTAAACCAAACGAAATAGCAATATAAATACAAAATAAAATATTAATATTAGATAAATCTGCCCAACAGAAAACAGAAACTAATAAGCCACATAAAATAATTAATCCACCCATAGTTGGTGTGCCTATTTTTTTTATGATATGTTCTTCTGGACCATCATCTCGTATAGGATTTAAGATTTTTTGATTTGAAAAAAATCTAATAAAAGGACCTCCGATTAACAAAACTATAACTAAAGAAGTAAAAAAAGATAATCCTGTTCTAAATGTTATATATTTAAAAACGTTTAAAAAACCTAAAGTATCAACAAAACTTAATAAAAATTGATAAATCATTTAATTTAATCCTTTCAATTGATTAACTATCTTATTGAAACCTGTCGCATTTGAGGCCTTAATCATTAAATAATCATTATTATTTAAATCATTTCTAATCAAATTAATAATTTGAGATTTATTATTTAAAATTTTCCCTTTTTTAAATTTAGAAATTTTATTAAATATACTAGAAATTCTATTTCCTTTTACAAATACTTTATCAATTTTACTTTGATTAATTATGGGTACCACAGATTCATGAAGTTTTTTCGAGTGATTTCCAAGTTCTAACATATCCCCAATTAAAAGATATTTTTTTGATTTTTTTGAATCAATTTTATCAAAATTAAGTATTGCAGATTTAAGGGATAAAGGATTTGAATTATAACTTTCATCAATTAAATTTATACTTTTATTGTTAATTTTAATTTTTGAAATATCTCCTCTACCTCGAGGTATTTTAAAATTTATAAATAAATCTTTATTTAATCTTAAAATATTAATATAAATACTCATTACTGCTAAAGATGCTAAAATATTATAAATATTCGTTTGGAAGTTATTAGAAATTAAAAAACATCTATTTATTTTATTTATTTTAATATTTGCTTCAAATTTTTTACCTTTTTTCTTAATACTAATTAATTTTATGTCTGCTTTTTGACTTTTGACACTAAATGAAATTACATTAAGATTTTTTTTAGTAGCTAAGTTTTTATGAAATTTAAAAAAATCATCATCCGCATTTAAAACCATAAAACCGTTAATTTTTGTATTATTAATAATTTCAGCTTTAGCCAAAGCTATATGGTTTATATTTTTGAAATTTTTAGCATGAGCGTAATTAATGTTTGTGATAACGCTTACATTTGGTTTTATAATTTTTGACAAATAATCTATTTCACCTTTTTTATCCATACCTATTTCTAAAACTCCATAATCATCTTTCTGATTTAAATTAAAAAGACTTAAAGGTACTCCATATTTGTTATTATATGATTTTGGAGAAACACTGACTTTTGAAATTTTTCTCAATGAATTTCCTAATAATTCTTTAAGAGTAGTTTTTCCACTGCTTCCTGTTATGGCAATTATGATAGTATTAATATTTTCTCTAAAAATTTTTGAACTATTTGTTAAAAATTTTAATGGATCTTTAGCTTTAATTTGACGTTCAATATTTGAGTTTTTTTGAATTCTATTTACTACAGCCAAGCTTGCTTTTTTTTTCAATGATTGCTCCACAAATTTATTTCCATCATTTTTTTTTCCTTTTATTGCAAAAAAAATGTCATTTTTTCTAACCTCTTTAGAGTTAATTCTTGCCATCTTTAAAGATAAGAAAGGAGATAATTTTTTGTAACCAGATGCCTCTTTAATTATATTCAATTTTAAATTATTAGATAAATTTAAATTCTTCATTTTAATTGCATCTAAAATAAATTTTTTATCTGAAAAATAGATTTTTCTTTTACCAATATCTTGAACTTTTTCATGCCCTTTACCTGCAACTAACAAGATATTGCCCGTGCTTATATTTTTTATTGCTTCTGATATTGCCTTTGCTCTATTTGGAATTTCAATAATTTTTTTTTTGTTTATTCCTTTTTTTATATCTTTTCTAATTTTATCAGGGTTTTCAAATCTAGGATTGTCATCTGTAAGATATATTTTATCTGAAAAATTCTCAGCTATTTTACCCATTTTTGCTCTTTTATTTTGATCTCTATTTCCACCACAACCAAACAATAATGAAATTTTTTTATCTGGGAATTGTTCTTTTAAATTTAAAAGACATGTTTTTAAAGCGTCTGGAGTATGCGCATAGTCGACAATCACTTTAGATAGATTTTTCAGTTTGCCAATTTTTTGAAATCTACCTTCTACTGATTTAATTTTTGGAATTACTTTTAATATTTTACTTATTTCTATATTACTTTGACTAGCAGCAATAATAGCCATTAAAATATTTTTTAATTGAATTTTTCCAATGAGGTTAAAACTTATCTCTTGTATTGATTTTTTATATTTAATTTTAAGAATTTGAGACTCTCCTTTAAAAGTATGTGATAAGATATCAAAGTAATTTTTTTTATTATTAAGCGTATAAAGATTTAAACTTTTTTTTAAGGTAATTTTTTTAATTTTTTTAAACTCAGGTATTTTTTCATCTGTAATAACATTTCCATTTTTTTTGATTAAAGATTCAAACAAATAAAGTTTTGCTTTTAAATAATTTTTTAAATTTTTATGATAATCTAAATGATCTTGAGATAAATTTGTAAAAATTCCTGAGTTAAATAACAAACCGTCCAATCTATTTTGCTTAAGGCCATGACTTGAGGCCTCCATGATAACATTATCTATTTTTTGTTTTTTTAACTTTGTCAAAATTTGACCTAATTTTATTGGATCAATAGTAGTATTAGATAAATTTAAATTAGTATTATTTGATTTAACCCCTAAAGTTCCAATTGAAGCTACTTTTTTTTTATTTAATTTTAATATTTGATAATAAAAATCTGCAACTGATGATTTTCCATTTGTACCTGTGACAGCTATTAAATTATTTGGTCTTTTATTAAAAATCTTAAAAGAAACTTCTGATAATAATTTTCTAATATTTTTTACACGAATAAATAATATTCCATTTAAGAATTTATTTACTTTTCTTTCAGTAACTATAATTTTTGAACCTTTTTTAATTGCTGTTGGTATAAAATTATTACCGTCATTATTATTTCCTTTTATAGCAAAAAAAATATGATTTTTTTTTATTTGTTTACTGTCAGAAGAAATGCCTGAAAAAAAAAAACTTTTATAACTTTTATTTATATTTTGAAAATAATCTTTTAAAAACATGATTAATTAATTTGTAAATATTTTGTGGCTAAAATAGGCCCAATTTTTTCTATAATTTGTCCAGCTACTTCAACCGAAGTCCATCCAGCTGTATTAAAAGGTGTGCCTTTGTATTTAATCCCAGAACCATCTCTGTAATGATAAATATATTCACTATTAATTTTTGGCTCATCAAGCATGACTACTAAAGAATATTTTGGTTTCGAGATAGGAAAAATAGAAACAAAAGTATTTATTTTATTTCTTGAGTATCCACCAATAGTACTTTTTTGAGCTGTACCAGTTTTTCCTCCAATCTCATATCCCTCTACATTAGCTAACGATGCTGTTCCTTCTTTTGTCGTTACAATCTTTCTTAGTATTGGAATAATTTTATTTGAAACATCTTTTTTTATTACTCTTTCTCGTTTTAAATTTCTATTTACCTTAATTAAAGTTGGATTAATTTGATACCCTCCATTAGCTATAATTGAATACGCATTTGTTAACTGAAGAATAGTGGTTGTAATTCCATGACCATATGAAACTGTAGCCAATTTACATTTTCCCCAACTAAAAGATACTGGAACCCCTACTTCTTCAATATCAAAATTGATTGGATTAATTAAATTTAAATCATTAAGAAATATTTTATAATCATTAAGTCCTACTGATTGTCCAATTCTAACAGAGCCGATGTTACCTGATCTAATAAGAATTTGTTCAGCTGTTAAATCTGATGGTATTTTATTATCGTATTCACTAATAGTATTTTTCCCACATCTAATACTTTTTTTTAAATTCTTAAATTCAGTTTCAGGTTCAACAGTTCCTTCATTTAATGCGGCCGCAAGTGTAAAAGTTTTAAAAACAGAGCCTAATTCATAAACACCTTTTGTTGCTCGATTGATATAATTTATGTCGGTAATTGTATTTCTTTCATTAGGATCAAAGTCTGGTAGAGAAACTATTGAAATAATTTCGCCATTATTAACATTCATCAATACTGCAGCACTACCGAGTGTTCTAAAAATTTCATTATATTTTAATAATTCTTCTCTAATTAAAAATTGAATATCTTTGTCAACACTTAATCGAACTGATGTATCATTAATTTTTAATTCTTTATCTAATGATTTTTCAAGTCCGGATATACCTATATTATCATCATCTATTTGACCAATAATATGACTAAATAAATTTTTCTGAGGATAAATCCTTCTTAATTTTTCTTCTGACTTAATTGATTTATCTCCAAGTTTCATTAACTTTTCATAGTTTTCTTCAGAAATTTTTTTCTCAAACCAAAAAAATTTATTTTTTTTGATATTTAGTTTAACTAGATCATAATTTTTATTTGGAAAAATATATTTTAAATTAAGTATTAATTTTTTTTGATCAATAATTTCAACAGGATTAATACCTATATCAATTGAGCTAACTGTTTTTGCTAAAAAGGTTCCATTCCTGTCAATAATATCTGCACGTTTAATTTGATTCGTTACTTTATACTGATTGATAATTTTTATGTCAGATTTTCTTGAACCCAGATGAATTAAATGAATTGAATATATTAAAGAAATAAAAAAAAAAATAAAAAATATAAAAGCAACTCTATTAAATTTTATACTTATATTTGATTTATTTTTTCCAAATTGAAATTCATCATTACGTTCCTCCAAAATAAATTTAGAATTGTTGTTGTACATTTTAATCTGTTATTTTTAATTTATTTATTAATAATTTATTATTTAAAATTTCAATTTTATTAATCTCATCAATAGATTTTTTTTGTAAAAAATTTTCAAAATATAATTTTTGATATTCTAATAGTTTTTCGGATGAACTTAGATAATCATACTCTAATTTGGTATCTTTAAATCTATTTTCCAAAAATCTTATATTTTCTTTTAAAGAATAGATTTCATCATCTACTTTTTTTGTAGAATTTTTAATTAAAGATGTAACAATGATTAATGAAAATATTAGTATAAATACAAAGAATTTTTTCATAATTTAGAACTTAAATTTTCTATTTCTAACAATTCATGAAATTTATCTATAATATCTGTCTCTACTTCATCTATATTTTTTTTTTTAACTAAATATCTTAATTTAGCTGATCTTGAAGGTGTATTATCTTTAAGCTCCTTTTCAGAGGGAATTATTGGTTTTTTTAAGGGCATTTCAAAAAAAAATTTCTTTTGTTCTATTTCAGGTTCATATCTAGAAAAACTTTTTTTTTCAGATAAATTTTTAAAAAAATATTTTACAATTTTGTCTTCTAAAGAATGAAAAGTTACTACAGCTAAAATCCCATCTTTTTTTAAAATTTTTGCAGAATTAATTAATCCATGAATTAATTCACTTATTTCTTTGTTGACAAATATTCTTAAGGCTTGAAATACCTTAGTTGCACTGTGTGTCCTAAAGTTTCTTTTTCTTTTTACTTTTTCAATTATCTTAACTAAGTATTCAGTATTAATTTCTTTTGTATATCTTTCTTTAACAATATGTTTTGAAATTATTTTTGCTTCTTTTTCATCTCCAAAATATTCAAAGATTTTTTTAAGATCTTTTTCATCTAATTTATTAATAACATCACTTGCTGAAAAATCATTATATCCCAATTGCATATTAAGCTTACCAATTGAATTGAAGGATAATCCTTTGTAAGGGTCCTTTATCTGTGTAAAAGAATAACCTAGGTCAAATATAATACCTTTAATATTCTCATTTTTTAATTTTAAATTATCTAATTTACTAAATTTAATATTCTTAAATAAAAAACGATCAGTAAATTCATTTTGAATTTTATTAGCAATATTTTGGCTATTTTTGTCTCTATCAAGTCCTACAACCTTAGTATGTTTATATTTTAAAATTTCTTTAGTATGTCCACCTTGACCAAAAGTACAGTCAATAAATGTGCCACCATGTTGAGGGGAAATAATGCTAATAATTTCTTTTAGCAACACTGGATAATGTTTTGCAGTATCCGATGCCATGGTGGCTTCCATTTATTTTTTTGAAGACCATTAATTTTTTTGTCTTCTTAAAAATGCAGGTATTTCTAGATCATCGTCTTTATCTTCATTTTCGGATGATAGAAGCTCATCTGAATTAGATGACTCAATATCATTATTAAATAAATCTGGAGCTTGAGAATCTACTCCAAACTCGCTTAAATCATTATTTATCACCTCATCATTTTGAGGCTGTTCGCTAGTCATTGCAGCTTCTTCAGTAAATGAAACCTCTTTATCTTTTGAAGTATTCTCTACTATATTCTCAACATCTTGATTTTTTAATAATTCTTCATGATATTGGTTATTAACTTGATTTATATTATCTTGAACAGTTTGATGACTTATAGTTTCAGGTTCAACTTCATTTTCAAGGTTTAATGCATTCGCTCCATGTGAAATAGGGCTAGTATTGCTAGATGCAAAATTAAAAGTTGAACTAGATCCCATATTTGAAAAGTCAGAATAACCTGGATTTCTATTTTGAATTCTATGAACCATGTTAATAACCGATTTTGATTCTGGTTGTTGTCCATCTAAGGATGTTGCAACTATTGATACTCTCATTTTTCCATCAAGTTCTGAGTCTGTAATTGCGCCAATTATAAGTTCTGCTTCTGGATCTACTTCTTGTCTAACTTTATTCACTGCTTCATCTACTTCAAAAAGTTTTAGATCTTTGCCGCCTGTAATATTAACTAATAATCCTTTTGCACCTTTTAAAGTATAATCATCAATTAATGGATTACTTACAGCCATATCTGCTGCTTTAAGCGCTCTACCTTCGCCTTCCGCTTCACCTGTTCCCATCATGGCTTTACCCATAGATGCCATTACTGTTTCAACATCAGCAAAATCTAGGTTTATTAAACCTGGTCTAACCATTAAATCAGTTATACTTTGAACACCATGCATTAAAACATTATTTGAAAGATTAAATGACTCTTCAAATGTAGTCTGTTCGTTAGCAATTTTGAACAAATTCTGATTTGGAATAACAATAATTGTATCAACATGCTTTCTTAGCTCTTCTAATCCTTGCTGTGCTCTTCTCATTCTAGAAGGACCTTCATACAAGAAAGGTAAGGTTACAACACCAACAGTTAATATATTTAATTCTTTAGCAGCTCTTGCAATTACATGTGCGGCTCCAGTGCCAGTGCCTCCACCCATACCAGCAGCAATAAAAATCATGTTTGCTCCTTGCAAAGTATTAATAATTTCATTTAATGACTCATCAGCTGCAGCTTGACCAATATCATGCTTTGCTCCAGCTCCAAGTCCTTTAGTTAAATTTAAGCCTAATTGAATTTTACTTTTTGCTTTACTTGACTTTAAATCCTGAGCGTCAGTATTTACAGCAATAAATTCTACTCCTTGAAGATTATTTTGAATCATTTCATTTATTGCATTTCCTCCAGCACCTCCAACTCCCACTACTAATAATCTTGGCTGCAATTCTTTTATCTCTGGTGTTTTAAAGTTAATTGTCATTTTATTATCCCCTGTTATTTGTTTAATTGAAGCTCCCATTTAAGACTTGCACGATTTAAATTTGCTTTTTTTCTTGCATTGACCTTAAATTTTTCAAATATTGTTGGTTCCCAAATCTGGAATGTTTTTCCTTGTCCAACAAACATCATACTATTTTTAATTTTTGCATGTTTTAATAATTTTGATGTAAGTAAAATTCTCCCTTCACTATCAAATTGCAAATTAATACTTTCAGATAATATTGAAGTTGCAAAAAAGTCTCTTTTTTCCTCAAATGGATTAAGAGTATCTATAGAATTAGAAATTTTTTCTATTCTATCTTGAGGCCATGCTTCTATTGATTGATTATTAAATGATGGATAACAAATTACTCCATTGTATCCTAAATTAGATAAATAAGATCTAAAGCTCGCCGGCACCGACACCCTTCCTTTTTTGTCCAATTTGTTTTCGTAACTTGATAAAAACATAAACCATAAATTCCTTTATTCCCCTTATTTGGGAATATTTGGGATATTATGGGTTTTTAAGAATAGAGTCAATACTTACAATTTATATATTAATTAAAGAAAATTGATTCTTTGATAGAATCAAAACGTGAACATTCATGTCAGATATTTTATTAAAAATTTGCCAGATAAACTATAAGCCGGGTTCTGTCATTTAAACTTATCATTTGTCTAGGCTCAAGATCACTCTTAAGCTCAAGCAACTAACCCTGATGACTAGCCAAGGATGGCTTTTAGTTTTTCAACAACGTCACCTCTACTTAGTCTTGCTCCCAGTGGGGTTTTCCAGCGTTCATTGTTACCAATTGAACCGGTGTGCTCTTACCACACCTTTTCACCCTTGCCATGTTATGGCGGTATATTTTCTGTGGCACTGTCCCTAGGGTTTCCCCCGCCAGGTATTACCTGGCACTGTATCCTTGCGGAGCCCGGACTTTCCTCTTTAACAAACGTTAAAGCGATAAGTCATTTATCTGGCAAATACAATCTATAATTTAATAATCAAATTTCAAGACAAAAATTTTATGATTTTAAAAGATTTTTACTTATTAGAAGACTTTCTTGATCTATTTTACCATTAATTAAACTTTGTCTAAATCTTCTCTGAAATGCACTTATAAGATTTTTTTTTTTATTTTTATATTTTTTTCCAAATATTTTAGAATATCCTAAACTATATAAATTATTGAAAAATACTTTTTCTTCTTTTTCAGCTAATTTTAAATTTCTATATCTCTTCAATCTACTTTCTCTTAAATTGTGCCATTTACATAAATTTTTTGAAGCTAATTTTTTCCATGGAAATTTTTCTCCAGGATCTTTTTTTCGATTTGGAGATATATCTGAATGCCCAAGAACATTTTGTTTTTTTATTTTATATTTTTTTATTAAATATCTTAATAATTTAATAAGAGAATAAATTTGTTTTGATGAAAATTTTTTATATTTATGATTGTGTCCTGGGTTACTAATTTCAATGCCAATTGAATATTCATTTAATGATTTTAGTTTTCTCCATGAGGACTCTCCTGCATGCCATGCTTTATATAAGTCTGGCACTAAATTTAATAATTCTCCATTGCTCTTAATAAAATAATGTGAACTAACATTTGATTTTGAGTCAGAAAGTTTTTTAATTGCTCTACCTTCTCTTTTCATTCCCGTGTAGTGTATAATTATAAACTTAATCAATTTTTTAGACCGTTTTGGCAAACTAAAATTAATTGAGTAGTTTCTTGTCAAATTTAAGCCAATTTTTAAGCTCATTTTTATTAAATAGTTAATTTACTTTAATTTTTTATATAATATAAGAACATCAATGATAAAGAAATTTACAATAATTTTAATTACAACCCTTGCGCTAACTCTTAATGTTCATGCTGGATCGGATGGAGAGCTCTTATTAAAAAAAAATAAACCATCAGAAGTTAAAGATTGTTTTGAGAGTGTGAACAGGGCAACATTTGCATTTAATCAAGCTTTAGACGGTATTATAATTAAACCAGTGTCTAGTGTTTATAAAAAATTACCATCGCCAATAAAAAGTGGAGTTAGCAATTCACTTGATAACCTATCCAACCTAGTAACTATTCCAAACAATCTATTACAAGGTAATTTTGCCTTAGCAGGACTTAATTCAGGAAGATTTTTAGTAAATACTACTATTGGAATACTTGGTTTGGTAGATGTTGCACAACATATTGGTATGAGCGAGTATAAAAAAGAAGATTATGGACAAACGCTAGCTAAAGCTGGAGTAGGTCCTGGTTGTTATATAGTCTTGCCGGTTTTAGGACCAAGTACAGCTAGAGATACAGTGGCATCTGCAGCAAACTTTCTTGGTGGAGACGCTTGGTACAATGTGACAGTTAGAAATGACACTCATTACTTTAGGGATATAGATTACTATAGTTCTAAAATTACAGGAGGAGTTGATTTTAGAGCAAAAAATTACGATTCTATTGAAAATCTCAAAGACAACTCAATAGACTTTTATGCATCAGTTAAAAGCTTGTATTTACAAGATAGACAACAGAAAATTTTAAATGTTAAAAGAATTGTTGATACTCAAAATGATAGTGATTGGGAAGAAATAGAAAACTAAAATCAATAAAAATTATGGTAAAAAAATTATTTATAATAATTTTTATATTTTCGACATCATTTACGACTAAAATTTTTGCAATAGAACCTGATATATTCGTTCAATCAACTGTTAACAGAGCCTCAAAACTGCTTTCGGAAAATATAAGTAAAGAGGAAAAAATAGAACAATTAAAATTAATTGCAAAAGACACTGTAGATATTAAAGGCATAGGCTTTTATACACTTGGATCGTTTAGAAAAAATTTAAATGATAATGAAAAATACGAATATTCAATATTATTCGAACAGTACTTTTTAAAAAGTTTTTCTAGTAGATTGGCGGAATATACTAATCCTAAGATAGATGTTTTCGCAAAAGAAGTTCTAAGTAAAAACTATACTATTGTTAATAGTACTTTGGAAGCTACTAAAGAAAGACCTGAAATCAAAATTGACTGGAGAATATATACTAAAGATCCAGAGAAACCACTAATTAGAGATTTGATAATTGAAGGATTAAGTCTAGCTAGAACTCAAAAAGAAGAGTTTGCTTCTGTTTTAAGTTCAAATAATAATGACATTAAGGCTTTATTCAAAGTTTTAAAAGAATTTACAAATAAGTAATTTTTTATTTTTTGGTGGGCCCGCCAGGACTCGAACCTGGGACCAATACATTATGAGTGTACTGCTCTAACCAACTGAGCTACAGGCCCAAAGTAATTAGTAATTATATCATTTTTTTGGGCTAATCAATCAAAGATAATTTAAATGGTGGGCCGTGTTGGTTACGCTCCAACTACCCCTGCAATGTCAATGCAGTACTCTACTATTGAGCTAACGGCCCATTGAATGTTAGCTCTCTAAGAAACTTTTTAATTGTTTAGATCTGCTAGGGTGTTTTAATTTTCTTAAAGCTTTAGCTTCAATTTGTCTAATTCTTTCTCTAGTTACAGAAAACTGTAACCCAACTTCCTCTAAAGTATGATCAGTATTCATGCCTACTCCAAACCTCATTCTTAAAACTCTTTCTTCTCTTGGTGTTAACGTAGATAAAATTTTTGTGGTTGCTTCGCCTAAATTAGATTTAATTGCTTGTTCTAATGGTGCTAGTGCTTTTGTATCTTCAATAAAATCACCCAGACTGCTATCTTCTTCATCACCTACTGGTTTTTCTAGTGATACAGGTTCTTTAGAAATCTTAAGAACTTTTCTAACTTTATCTAATGGCATTCTAAGCTTTTGAGCTAATTCTTCTGGTGTAGCTTCTCTTCCAAACTCACTTAATATTAATCTTTGAGTTCTTACAATTTTATTTATTGTTTCAATCATATGAACCGGAATTCTTATTGTTCTAGCTTGGTCTGCTATTGATCTTGTAATTGCTTGTCTAATCCACCAAGTAGCATATGTTGAGAATTTGTATCCTCTTCTATATTCAAATTTATCAACTGCTTTCATTAAACCAATATTTCCTTCCTGAATCAAATCTAAGAATTGAAGACCTCTATTTGTATATTTTTTTGCTATAGAGATTACTAATCTTAAATTAGCCTCTACCATTTCTTTTTTCGCAATTCTAGATTCTTTCTCACCTTTTTGAACTCTACTGACTAATTTTTTAAAATCTGTGACAGATATTCCAAGTTTATTACTCATTTCAATGAGTCTTTCTCTTATATCCTTAAATTTATCTTTATTTTTAGCAAAAAATTCTTTCCAAACTAAATTAGTATCTAAGAACTTTTTCAAGTTTGGATTAATTTCATTACCTAAATAAAACTTAACAAATTCACTTCTTGAAATTTTATTATTCATTGCAAGTCTTAGCAGATTTCCCTCTAAAGAAATAATTTTTTTATTTTCAGTGTAATGTTTTTGAACAAGCTCTTCTAAAACTGATGGGGATAATTGAAGAGATTTAATATTTTTTAAAATATCATTAACAATTCTTTCATATCCTTTTTCTTTTGCCAGAGAAAAGTTTCGAGAATTTAAAACACAATCAAGTTTTTCATTTTGGTATTTAATAAGTTTATTGTATTCTTTAGTTAAAGTATAAACAGTTTTTAATACTTTAGGTTTAATTTCACTTTCCATTGCGGCAAGTGTAGGATTAAAATCATCGTCATCCTCATTAGAATTTTCCTCTGCTTCACCAGAATTTTTTTGTTTAGCACTTGGTCCTGTTGACTCGTCTTCCATGTAGTTAGTATCTATATCAATAATTTCTCTAACTAAAATTTCATCTTTTTGTAATTTTTCATTCCACTCAAAGAACTGTTGAGCAGTAATAGGACTTTGAGATAATGCAATAAGCATTACATCTTTGCCTGCTTCTATTCTTTTTGCAATTGCAATCTCACCTTCTCTTGAAAGAAGTTCAACTCCACCCATTTCTCTAAGATACATTCGAATAGGATCATCACTTTTCTCAATCGTTTTACCTTCTTCTTTAAAGCTTGCTTCTTTTTTTCTTAAAACTTTATAATCTGATTTTTTTTCTACTAAAATTACATGCTCATCCAAAATATGAATAAAGGCTTGAGCTAAATTTTCATCAGATAAATTTCTTTTTCCAAGAGATTTGCTTAATTCTTCATAAGTTATAAAACCTCTGTGGGTTCCTCGACCCATTAATCTAGCAAATGATTTTGTTATAATTCTTTCCACGACAAATAAAGTTTGGAAGTCTTATATAATGCTAAATATATAAAAATCCATTATTAATTTAGACTGTTTAATTGAGATTCTGCTTTCTTTTTAACTCTTTTAATTCATTAAATGTTGTCTCACTCATATCTACAGAGAATTTCGATTCTAATTCTTGAATTCTAAACTCAAGATCATAATTCGTCAGATCTCTTGAAATATCCTCTAATAACTCAATAGTTTTTTGATCATCATCAACTTGATTTTTAAGAATATGTTTGATGGGTGCAAATTTGTTTATTTTTTCTAACAATTGATTATCTAGCTTTAAATTTTTAATTGTAATTTGCTCTCCAGATTTCAGCTTTTCAATTATTAATTCAAATATTTTTTTATTAACTTCTGTAAATAACTTAATATTTTCAATTAAATGAATATTTGCTCGTAACAAATTTAAATTATTCATTACTAAATATAATAAAGAAAACTCTTTAAGCTCTACACCGGTTAGAGATTGACTATCATTAAAATGTTTTTTGGTTATATCTAGTGATTTAGTTCTTTTAACAAAAAATTTTTTCTTATTTTGATTAGAATGTGGTGTTAATTCTGCAATTTTTTCTAAGAAATATTCTAATACATATTTTTTTATAAAATCGTCTTTAATTGTATCGGCAATACTTCTTAATTTTTTTTCAAAAATTGCTAAGGAAGAAGGGTTATTTTCTGTTTGTTTTTTATAATGACTAAAAATAAATTGATGAATAGATAACTTACTTTGTTTTGTAAAATCAATGAAATTAGCTTTACCATTTTTATTTACATAGCTGTCTGGATCTTCTTTGTCTGGTAAAAATAAAAATGAAATTTGTTTTTCAGGTTTTAATTCTTTAATAGAATTCTCTGCTGCTCTTAATGCTGCTTTATAACCACTTTCATCACCATCAAAACAAATAATAATATCTTCAAAAAATTGGTTGAGAGTTAAAATTTGTTTATCTGTCAAAGAAGTTCCAAGATTTGCAACTGCATTGTTGACTCCATTTTTACTTAAACCGACTACATCCATGTAACCCTCAACTAAATAAATATGATCTATTTTATTAGAAAGTTTTCGAGCTATATCTAGATTATATAAATTGGATCCTTTTTTAAAAAAAATTGTTTCAGGTGAGTTTATATATTTGGCTAAATAGTCTAGATTTTCAATTATTCTTCCACCTAATGCTATTGGTTGACCTGAGATGTTATTAATTGGAAAAATTAATCTACCTCTAAATCTTTCAACATATATTTGTTTTTTTTCATCCAAGTAAAACAAACCTGTTTCGACTAAAGTTTTTTCACTGTAATTATTTTTTAATTTTTCAAAGAAATTTGGATTTTTTTCTATATATCCAATTTTAAATTTTTTAACTTCTTCTTTTGTTAAAGATCTATTTTTTAAATAATCTCTTGCCACAGAATAAATTTCATTTTTTAATAATTCGTTATGATAAAAATCTACATATTGGCTAAAAATTGATTGGTACTCTTTCCACTTTTTTTCTCTTTCCTCATCTTGTTTTGAAAACGTATAAGGCTGCATCCCGGCTAATTGAGCTAAATGCTTTACTGCCTCACCGAATTTAAGATTTTGAATTTTCATGATAAAGTCAAAAATATTTCCATGCTCTGACGTTGCAAAACAATGATAAAATTCTTTTTCGTCATTAACAGTAAATGATGGTGTTTTTTCGTTTTTAAATGGAGACAAACCAACAAACTCTTTGCCCCTTTTTTTTAAGGCAACATTTTTTGATACAACTGTTGATATTTTTAACCTTGTCTTAATTTCATCTAGGTATTCTTTTGGATATTTCATTATTTGTTCAATAAGTCTTTAATCATTTGACCTGCTTTAGCAAAATCGATTTCATCTGAATGGGTTTTTTTTAATTCACCCATTACTTTGCCCATATCTTTAATTGAACTAGCACCCAATTTAGCAATTAGATCAGAGCAAATTTTTTTGGTTTCTTCTTCTCCAAGTTGTTTGGGAAGAAAACCAGTTAAAATTTCATATTCATTTTGCTCAACTTCTAACAAATCTGTTCGGTTATTTTTTTTATAGATATCAATCGATTCAGCTCGTTGTTTAACCATTTTTTTTAAAAGTTTCTTAATATCTTCATCATCCGTATCTTTTTTATTAGGTCCTGACCGGTTCGCAATATCTACATCCTTGATGGAAGACAGTATTAGCCTATAGGTTGATATTTTGTTTTTATCTTTTGATTTAAGAGCGGTTTTGTACTCGTTTTCGATAGTATCTTTTAAGGACATAAATTTTTAATCTACTGCAAAGAAATAATTCTTCAAAAGAAAAATTGTTTTTTTACAATTTTATAATACATCTCTGTTGCGATATTAAAGCAATTATTGTATTAACCTTTAACTCATGAGTTGTAATTGATCAAAAAAGCAAAAAAAACAAACTCAAAAAATTCACAATTTAACACAGGCGTTTTAGTTCTTGAAAATAAGAAGGTTTTTAAAGGGATTGGAATTGGCTATCAAGGAGAAGCAACTGGTGAAGTTTGTTTTAATACCTCTTTAACTGGTTACCAAGAAATTATTTCTGATCCTTCCTATGCGGGACAGATTATTAATTTTACATTCCCACATATTGGAAATGTTGGAACTAACAAAGAGGATATTGAGTCTGACAAAATCTGGACAAGAGGTGTAATTTTTAATTCTGAAATAACTTCTCCTTCAAATTATAGAGCACTTTTACATTTAGATCAGTGGCTCAAAAAAAATAAAATTGTTGGAATTACAGGACTAGATACTAGAAGTTTAACAAACTTTATTAGAGATAAAGGGGCACCTAAAGGAACAATTTCTTATTCAAAAAACGGAAAATTTAATGTTAGCAAATTAACAAACTCAACCATTAAATGGAGTGGATTAAAAAATCTTGATCTTGCAGAAACTGTAACGACCTCAAAAAACTATATTTGGAAAGGTATTAAAACTTGGAAAAAAGAATTAGGATATAAAAAAAATACAAAAAATTCTTTTCATGTGGTTGCAATTGATTATGGAATAAAAAAAAATATTTTAAGATACTTTTCAGACTTCAAATGTAAAGTAACGGTTGTTTCTTGCAAAACTTCTGCAGAAAAAATATTAGATCTTAAGCCGCATGGAATATTTTTATCCAATGGTCCTGGTGATCCAGCAGCAACAGGAAAATATGCAATAGAAATACTTAATAAATTAATTAAAAAAAATTTACCTATATTTGGGATTTGTTTAGGTCATCAAATTTTAGCATTAGCTTTGGGTGGAAAAACAAAAAAAATGAAGTTGGGACATAGAGGTGCAAACCATCCTGTTAAAAATTTAGTCCATGATAAAGTTGAAATCACCAGTCAAAATCATGGTTTTGTAGTGGTTGAAGAAACTTTACCAAAAAAAATTGAAGTAACTCATAAATCTCTTTTTGATAATACCATTGAAGGAATAAGACTTAAAAACAGACCGATATTTTCAGTACAATATCATCCAGAGTCAAACCCTGGACCACAGGATAGTGTCTACTTGTTCAAAGAATTTATTAACAACATGAAAAAAAATGACAAAAAGAAGAGATATTAAAAAAATATTAGTTGTAGGAGCTGGACCCATTATCATTGGTCAAGCATGCGAGTTTGATTATTCAGGCACACAAGCTTGTAAGGCGTTAAAAGATGAAGGTTACAAAGTAATCTTAATTAACTCAAATCCTGCAACTATTATGACTGATCCAGATGTTGCAGATAAAACCTATATAGAACCAATAACATTAGAAGTTTTAGAAAAAATCATTAAAAAAGAGAAACCAGAAGCAATCCTGCCAACTATGGGAGGTCAGACTGCACTTAATCTTGCAATGGAAGCTGAGAAAAAAGGAATTTTAAAAAAATATAAGATTGAACTTATAGGGGCAAACTCTAAAGCAATTGCAAATGCAGAGGATAGGAAGAAATTTAGAAAAAATATGATCGATATTGGTTTAGATTTACCTAAATCTGAAATTGTCAACAATATCAACCAAGCATCTAAAATTTTAAAAAAAATTGGTCTTCCTGCAATTATAAGACCCGCATTTACACTTGGAGGTCTTGGTGGTGGTATAGCTAAAAATAAAAAAGACTACCTTAAAATAATTAAAAGTGGGCTTCACGAGTCTCCTGTTAGCCAGGTATTAGTTGAAGAATGTTTAGAGGGCTGGAAAGAATTTGAGATGGAAGTTGTAAGAGATAAAAAAGATAATTGTATCATTATCTGTTCTATTGAAAATGTTGATCCTATGGGAATTCATACAGGAGACTCGGTTACCGTAGCACCAGCACTAACTCTTACTGATAAAGAATATCAAGTTATGAGAAATGCTTCCATTGCATGTTTAAGAAAAATTGGAGTAGAAACTGGTGGATCTAATGTTCAATTTGCAATCAATCCAAAAAATGGTCGAATGGTTGTGATTGAAATGAACCCGAGGGTTTCTAGATCTTCAGCGCTAGCCTCAAAAGCAACTGGTTTTCCAATTGCAAAAGTTGCAGCAAAACTTGCTGTTGGTTACACACTAGATGAATTAAAAAATGAAATTACTAAAGTTACTCCTGCATCTTTTGAGCCAAGTATTGATTATGTGGTAACCAAAATTCCAAGATTTACTTTTGAGAAATTTTCAACTTCTCCAGTAACTTTAGGCACGTCTATGAAATCAGTTGGTGAGGCTATGGCAATTGGAAGAAACTTCAAAGAGTCTCTTCAAAAAGCATTGGTATCTCTTGAAACTGGTTTTTCAGGATTAGACAGAATATTTGAACTTAATAAAAAACAAATTGAAAAAAAACTTAAAGAAAATATTCCAAATAAAATCTTACTTGTTGCTGAAGCAATAAGAAAAAAGATAAATTTAATAAAAATTCATAGTTTATCTAAAATTGATCCATGGTTCTTGGACCAAATAAAAGAAATAATAGATAATGAAATTAAAATTAAAAACAAAGGATTACCTAAAGATTTTAATAAATTTAACCAAATAAAATCTATTGGCTTTTCGGACAAAAAACTTTCTGAATTAACAAATACAACCGAAAATATTGTAAGGCAAAAAAGGACTGCACTTAAAATTTTACCAGTATTTAAAAAAGTTGATACTTGTGCTGCTGAATTTAAATCATTTACTCCTTATATGTATTCTACATACCAACGAAATTTCTCTATTAATTCAGAATGTGAAGCAAATCCTTCAAACAAAAAAAAAATTATCATTTTAGGTGGTGGTCCAAACAGAATTGGCCAAGGAATAGAGTTTGATTATTGCTGTTGTCAGGCAAGTTTTTCCTTAAAAGAATCAGGTTTTGAAACAATAATGGTTAACTGTAATCCTGAAACTGTTTCAACAGACTATGACACAAGTGATCGACTTTATTTTGAACCTTTAAAGGAGGAATACGTTTTTAACATTATTAAAAAAGAGCAAGAAAGAGGAAACTTAATTGGTATTATTGCTCAATTTGGGGGTCAAACTCCAATAAAACTAGCTAAATTTTTACACGATAATAAGCTTCCTATTTTAGGAACTCAATATCCATCAATTGATTTAGCAGAGGATAGAGATCGATTTAGAAATCTTCTTAACAGGTTAAAATTAAAACAAGCCGAAAGTGGAATTGCTAAAACATTCAATCAAGCTATCCGAACTGCTACAAAGATTGGTTTACCTTTGATGGTCAGACCTTCATATGTTTTAGGTGGAAGAGCAATGGAAATTGTTCACGAAAAAAGTCAGCTCAAAAACTTTGTTAAAGAAGCATTTAAAGCTGCAGAGGAAAACCCTGTGCTAATAGATAAATTTATTGATCATGCAATGGAAGTAGATGTAGATGCTATATCTGATGGAAAACAAGTGCATGTCGCAGGAATCATGCAGCATATTGAGGAAGCTGGAATTCATTCTGGAGACTCTGCTTGTAGTTTGCCTCCAGTATCAATTAAACCTTTCTTAATTAAAGAAATTGAAAATCAAACTAAAAAATTAGCTTTAGCCTTAAAAGTCAAAGGCTTCATGAATATTCAATTTGCCATCAAAAAAGATGAAATTTATGTAATCGAAGTAAACCCGAGAGCTAGTAGAACAGTGCCATTTGTTTCAAAAGCAAAAGGTCTTCCTCTTGCTAAAATTGCTTCAAGAGTAATGTCTGGAGAAAAATTATCTAAATTTAATTTAAAAGATAAATCTAAAGGAATGTATGCAGTTAAAGAAGCTGTATTTCCTTTTAATAAATTTCCTAATAGTGATTTACTTTTAGGCCCTGAAATGAAATCAACTGGTGAAGTTATGGGGTTTGACAAAAACTTTGGAATGGCTTTTGCTAAAAGTCAAATTGCTTCTGCAAACTCATTGCCAAAAAAGGGACTCGCATTCATATCTTTAAAAGATTCTCATAAAGATGAAGGAATTGATTTAGCAAAAGAACTTATTAAACTAAATTTCTCTTTATGTGCAACAAAAGGAACTGCTAAATATATTAGAAAACATGGAATGAAATGTAGAATTATTAATAAAGTAAGTAGTGGGTCTCCTCACATAGTTGATGTCTTGGACTCTAAAAAAATTGCTCTAGTTATCAATACTGGTGGAGGAAATACTGAACACCGATTAAATGATGCTATTGCACTTAGAAGAGCGACACTTAAAAATAAAGTTCCTTACTGCACAAACATGTCAACCGCTCAAGCATGTTTGCAAGCGATCAAATCACTTAAAACCAAAAAATTAGAAGTTATTTCTCTTCAAGATATTTAAATCTGAACTTTCCAGTCAGTTTCAAAAGTCACATAATTTACTTGAATACATCGTCTTTCTTTAACTATTTTCTTCTTTTCCATACCATGCCAAGTATTTGGTCCACTAGTAAATAGGTATCCATAATTATGTTTATATGGAACTGTTTTTACTTTTTCTAATTTTTCATTGTAAAAATCTGTGCCTAAATCCTCTGATTCATTGGCTTTATTTACAAAAATTAACCCTGACATTAATTTTTCTTTAATATCACAATGTGGCTTTAACCAAAAACCTTCTCGATCACAAATAACTTCAAGTCGAACATATGAATTGGATAAATCTTTATTAATCATTTTTGAAATAGTTTCATGGGCATCTTTAGACTGAAGTTCGTTAATAAATTTTACCAAATATGGAAAATTTGATGCATTCTCATTTGTTATAAAGCATCTAAATTTAATTGCTTCACCTCCAGATGCTATCCCTTCTCTAAACTCAGCGGCACCTCCGTCTATTGCTCTGGTTCCATCATAATTAAGGTTGTGTTTACTAACATCTGGAATATCAGCTTTGATTACCTCTTCTATTGCACCTTCAGTAAGAACATTATTGTATTCCCAATGATCAAAAGGATATTCATGTTTTTTAGATTGGTTTTTAATTGAGTTTAAAAATGACATTAAGCTAATTTATCTTTTATTTTTTTTGCTATTCTACTAGTTTCATTAAGACTTTCATAGTGCCAAGACTCTAGTTTCTTATCTAACTTTTTAATAATATTTAGTTGATCAAAGATTTCTCTGAATTTTTTAATTCTATAGTCGTTTTTTTTTGTTGGTATATCAGCAACATAAATAGGTTTACCCGTTAAGGCAGCTTCAGAAATCATTGAAATTGAGTCACATGTTACAGAAATATATTTTGCCAAAGATAAAGCTGACAAATAAGCTTTTTTATCAACGGTGTCTATTACTAAACTATTTTCACCTAATTTATTTTTAGATAATTCTATTACATTTTTCGGGGTTCTCACAGAAGGAATTACAATTCCTTGAAGTTTATATTTTTTGATTAAATCATTAAATAAATTTAAAATATTCAAAATATTTTCATCTGAATAATCATAATGTTTAGTAGGACCTCCTAAAATTAATAAAAAATATTCTTTCCCAGTTAGCAATCTATCTTTAAGATAATTCGTATGATTATTAATTTCTTCTTTTGTAAGATAATGAATAGCGCCTTTTGTTGAAAAAACATTTTTGCCTACTAGACCATCATGTTCTGGAGCTATCACATAATTAAAATTATTTAAATTTACTTTTGGGTCTTGAATATGAACATTTGTTACTTTTTTTTTGGAATTTTTTTTTAGATAAATAGAAGGTATTACGCTCTTTCTTCCACACGAAATTATTACATTAAAATCGTCTGTATTAATTTTATTGAAAACTTTTTGAGAAATAGGAGTAAACTTTGGAGGTAATAGTTTCCAAAAACTATTAAGTTCAACTTTATGGTGTGTGAACTCTAAATCTAATGCTTTTGCCAAACCTTCTACCTGACTTATCATTCCGTGCATTCCCTCCGTCAATAATATCCCTTTTAATTTAGTCATTAATCACTATATAGCTTTCATATGAGTCAAAATCCAACTAAACACACAAAAGTGTTAATAATTGGATCAGGTCCTGCCGGATACACTGCAGCAGTTTATGCTGCCCGGGCAATGTTAAAACCAATATTAGTTTATGGATCTGAACCTGGAGGACAACTAAGTACAACAACTGACGTTGAAAATTACCCTGGTTTTTCAGATGTTATCCAGGGACCATGGTTAATGGATCAAATGAAAGATCAAGCTAAAGCTGTTGGAACAGAAATGATTGAAGATCATATTAGTTCTGTAAATTTAAAATCAAAACCTTTTGAAGCTGTAGGAAGCAGAGGCCAAAAATATACTGCTGATAGCATAATTATTTCTACTGGTGCTCAAGCAAGATGGCTTAATTTAAAATCAGAACAAGAATTTAGGGGCTTTGGTGTTTCAGCATGTGCTACTTGTGATGGTTTTTTCTTTAAAGAAAAAGAAGTTGCAGTTGTTGGAGGTGGTAATGCTGCTGTTGAGGAAGCGATGTTTCTTACAAAATTTGCATCAAAAGTAAAATTAATTCATAGAAGAGATAAATTAAGAGCTGAAAAATTACTTCAAAAGAAATTAATGGATAATAAAAAAATTGAAATAATTTGGGATTCTGTTGTTGAAGATGTAATCGGAGACAAAAAACCTAAAAACTTAAAAGGTATTAAAATTAAAAACGTAAAAACAAATAAAACTGAACAAATAAAAGTAGATGGTTTGTTCATAGCTATAGGGCATGATCCTGCAACTTCTTTGTTCAAAGAACAGCTAGAAATGGATAAGGAGGGCTATTTA
Source organism: uncultured Pelagibacteraceae bacterium (assembly GCA_902569055.1). GTDB lineage: Bacteria > Pseudomonadota > Alphaproteobacteria > Pelagibacterales > Pelagibacteraceae > Pelagibacter. The sequence continues at coordinate 30,338 of CACFSU010000007.1, forward strand.
ATAACCAAACCAGATTCAACTGAAACTAATATTCCTGGAGTTTATGCGGCTGGAGATGTTAAAGATAAGACTTTTAGGCAGGCTGTAACTGCTGCTGGAATGGGTTGTATGGCTGCACTGGAAGCAGAAAAATTTTTATCTCATTAAACTAAGATAAACTCTCACAAAAAGACTTAATTCTCAGCATAGCTTTTTTTAAATTTTTCATTGAAGTAGCATAAGAAATTCTAAAATATCCATCTAAACCAAATGCAGATCCCTGTACTACAGCAACATTTGATTTTTCTAATAATTTTTGAACAAAATCTGAGTCAGTTTTTAATTTTGTTTTTTTATTTAAAAGACCTTTACAACTTGGGAATACATAAAAAGCACCATTAGGTAATAAGCAATTAATTCCTTTAATATTATTTAGACTCTTAACAACAAAATCTCTTCTTTCTTTAAAAGCTTTTGATCTCTTTTTAATAAAACCTTGATTGCCATTTAATGCCTCAACCGCAGCAGCTTGACTTATTGAAGATGGATTAGAAGTGGATTGTGATTGAATTTTACCAATAGCTTTAATTATATCTTTAGGACCTGCTGCATAACCTATTCTCCATCCAGTCATTGCATAAGATTTACTAACTCCATTCATAGTAAGAGTTCTATCTTTTAACTTTGAAATCTGAGCAATTGTGAAGAAGTTAAAATTATCATATTTAATATGTTCATAAATATCATCACTTAAAATATAAACTTTTTTATTTCTTATTAAAACTTTAGCCAAATCTTGAATTTCTTTTTTTGTATATCCTGCACCAGTAGGATTCGAGGGCGAATTAAGAATTAACCATTTTGTTTTTTTTGTAATAGCTTTTTTTAATTTTTTTGCAGTAAGTTTAAATTCTTCTTGCTCAGTGCATTTGACTATTTTTGGTTTCCCTCCAGCTAATAAAACCATATCAGGATATGACACCCAAAAAGGTGCTGGGATAATTACTTCATCTCCTTTGTTTAAAGTTGCCATAAAAGCATTATAAAGAACTTGTTTGCCCCCAGTTCCAACTGTGATTTGATCAATAGAATAATTTAATTTATTTTCTCTTTTAAACTTATTTACAATAGCCTTTTTTAAAGTAGGTGTACCATCTACGGCAGTATATTTAGTATCTCCACTTTTAATAGCTTTAATGGCTGCACTTTTAATATTGTTTGGTGTGTCAAAATCTGGCTCTCCTGCCCCTAGACCTATAACATCTTTTCCAGCAGCTCTTAACTCTCTAGCTTTTTGAGTTACAGCAATAGTAGGTGAAGGTTTAATTCTTTTTAAACTGTCTGATATTATGCTCATTGAAATATAAATTAATTCTACTACGTTCTTAATATATGGAAAATACTTATCAAGATTTAATTACAGATATTCAGAGTAAAAATCCAAAAATCAGCGGAAAATTAGAAGGTGGTAAAAAATTTAAAATAAAATCAGATTTTAAACCTGCAGGTGATCAACCTGAAGCAATTAAAAATTTAGTTAAAGGTGCTAATAAAGATGAATTTAACCAAGTTCTACTTGGAGTAACTGGATCTGGAAAAACTTTTACAATGGCCAAAGTGATTGAAGCAACCAATAGACCAGCATTAATTTTAGCACCTAATAAAACTTTAGCTGCTCAACTTTATGGGGAGATGAAAACTTTTTTTCCAGATAATGCTGTCGAATATTTTGTGTCTTATTATGATTATTATACTCCTGAAGCATATGTTCCTAGGTCGGATACTTATATTGAAAAAGAGGCTTCGATTAATGAGCAAATAGATCGAATGAGACATTCTGCTACAAGATCTCTTTTGGAAAGAGATGATGTACTTATTGTTGCAAGTGTATCATGTATTTATGGCTTAGGATCAGTTGAAGCGTATAGTAAAATGACTTTAACACTTCAGAAAAACTATGATTACAATAGAGAACACATAATTAAATCTTTGGTTGCTCTACAATATAAACGTAATGAACAAAATTTTTACAGAGGAACTTTTAGGGCTCGAGGAGAGTATTTGGAAATTTTTCCATCTCATTTAGAGGATAGAGCTTGGAGAATAAGTTTATTTGGAGATAAACTTGAAAAAATAGAAGAGTTTGATCCACTTACTGGAGATCAAGTTAGAGAATTAAGTTTAGTAAAAGTATATGCTAATAGCCATTACATCACTCCAAAACCGACAATTGAACAAGCAATCATTAATATTAAAAAAGAATTAGCAATTACTTTAAAAAAACATAAGGCAGAAAATAAATTACTTGAGGCTCAAAGATTAGAGGAAAGAACTAAATTTGATCTTGAGATGATTGAAGCTACTGGCTCTTGTGCAGGAATTGAAAATTATTCAAGATTTTTATCAGGTAGAAAACCGGGAGAACCACCCCCTACTCTTTTTGAATATTTTCCTGACAATACACTAATTTTTGTCGATGAATGTCATGTAACCGTTCCACAACTTAACGGTATGTATAAAGGAGACAGATCTAGAAAAAGTACTTTAGCTGAATATGGATTTAGGCTCCCTTCATGTATGGATAACAGGCCACTAAAATTTGAAGAATGGGATTTAATGAGAACACAAACAGTTTTTGTTTCTGCTACCCCTGGTCCTTGGGAACTGGAACAAGTCAAGGGAAAATTTATAGATCAAGTCATTAGGCCAACAGGTTTAATTGATCCACCAGTTGAAATAAGGCCTGCTAAAAATCAAGTAGATGATTTAATGCATGAATGTAAAAAGGTAATTGAAAATAATCATAGAGTCTTAGTTACAACCTTAACAAAAAAAATGGCTGAGGATCTGACAGAATATCTTCATGAAAATGGTGTTAAGGTAAGATACCTTCACTCAGATATCGATACACTTGAAAGGATAGAAATCATGAGGGATCTTAGAATGGGAGTATTTGATGTTTTAGTTGGAATAAACCTTTTAAGAGAGGGATTAGATATACCTGAATGTGCTTTAGTTGGAATATTAGATGCAGATAAAGAAGGATTTTTAAGATCAGAAACATCACTTATACAAACTATTGGAAGAGCTGCTAGGAATGTTGATGGTAAAGTTATTTTATATGCTGATAAAGAAACAAAGAGTATCAAGAAAGCAATTCAAGAAACTAATAGAAGAAGAAAAATTCAGCTAGATTACAATAAAAAACACAAGATAGATGCTAAGTCAGTTAAAAAAGAGATTAATGATATTTTAGAGAGTGTTTATGAAAAAGATTATGTCAAAATTAATGAAGGTTCTAATATTGGAGGAAACTTAAAAAAACACCTAAAAGCTCTTGATAGAAAAATGAAAGAGTCGGCATCTAACCTGGAATTTGAAGAAGCGGCAAAAATAAGGGATGAAATAAGAAAACTAGAGAGTACTGAGCTAGAGATAACGTTAAATCCAAAAATAAGACAGTATGATATTAAAAACAAAATTTATCCAAAAGGAAGATCAACTATGGGTATGCCCGGAACTAAAGTAACAAAAAAAAAAGATAAAAAATGGAAGCACAGAAAATAATAATTACTGGTGGAGCTACTAGAGTAGGTGCTGCAATCGCTGAGAAATTATCTGGTCCGAATGTAGAAATCACTATCCACTTCAATAAATCAAAATTGAAAGCTCAAAATTTAAAGAAAAAATTACAAAAATTTGGAACAAAGGTTTATTTAGTAAAAGGTGATTTAAGTAAAGAAAGAGATGTTCACAAAATAATAAAATTCTCAAAATCAAAAATGAAATTTTTTGACTGCCTAGTGAATAATGCATCATTATTTGAAAATGATAAATTAGAAAATTTTAGTTCTAAAAGCTGGGAAAAACATATTTCTACAAATCTTAAAGCCCCTGCTCTTTTATCAAAAGAATTTTCAAAAAATATAAGAGGCAAAAATAACAATATTATTAATATCGTTGACCAAAGAGTATTTAAGCTTACTCCATATTTTTTTTCATACACGTTAAGTAAAACAGGCCTATATTCTTTAACTAAAACAAGTGCGATGAGCTTATCACCAAATGTTCGGGTAAATGGAATTGCTCCTGGACCAACAATCAAAAATAAAAGACAGTCAGAAAAACATTTTAAAAGTCAATATTTAGCTACACCACTTAAACAACAAGTTGATGTGAACGAAATTTGTAATGCAGTTGACTTTTTTATTAAAAACAGTTCTATTACAGGTCAAGTTTTAGCAATAGACAGTGGTCAGAGTTTAAACTGGCAAACACCAGATATTATAAAGGGCAAAGAATGAAAAAAAATAATCTCAAAATTGTAAAAATAGATAAAAATAAAAGCTTATATAATTATGAGAAAAAAATTCTTATTAATGAACTAATTTTAGATTTAAAACTTGGATACTATGATTTTGAAAGAAAAAAATCACAAAAAGTTAAGTTTAGTCTTGAGATTGACTATGAAGATAAAAAACCAACTAATGATAAAGATATTAAATCTATCGTAAATTATTCCACAGTAGTTAAACTCATAACAAAACTTGTTAAAAAGAGGCATTATAATTTCCTAGAAACTCTTGCAGAAGCCGTTTTTGATGAGCTATTCAAAGATAAAAGAATTGGAAAAATAATGCTCAAAATTGAAAAATTAGAGATTTTAAAAGAATGTTCATCAGTTGGTATACAAATTACCAAAAAAAGAAGTCATGATAAGTTCTGATATTGGAAAAGAAATAATTAAAAAACAGCTTCCATTAATTCCTAAACTTCCTGGTGTTTACAGGATGCTTAGTGGTAAAGGGGAAATTCTATACGTAGGAAAAGCTAGAAATTTACCTAATAGACTTAAAAGTTACGTGACAGAAAAAAACCACATAATTAGAACTGACAGAATGCTTTCTCAAACAAGAAAGTTAGAAATCACAACAACTTCAAATGAGAGTGAAGCTCTACTTCTTGAAGCAAACTTAATCAAAAAACATAAACCAAAATTTAATATTCTTTTAAGAGATGATAAATCCTTCCCATTTATCTTTATTGGTAATAAAGATGATTGGCCTCAAATTAAAAGACACCGAGGGAAAAAAACAAAAGAAGGTTTTTATTTTGGTCCATTTGCCTCTGCTGGTTCAGCTAATTGGACAATTAAAATGATTCAGAAAATTTTTCATTTAAGAGTTTGTGATGATACTGTTTTTAAAAATAGGGAACGTCCGTGTATACTTTATCAAATTAAAAGATGTTCTGGACCATGTGTAGGATATATTGAAAAAAATGAGTATAAAAAAACAGTTGATGATGCAATAGAGTTTGTTTCAGGTAAGTCGAGAAAAATACAGAAAAGCCTCTCTGATCAAATGGAAAAAGCTAGTGAAGATTTAAATTTTGAGAAAGCTGTAATTTTAAGAGATAGAATTAAATCTTTAAATATTATTCAATCATCTCAAAAAATTAATGAGGCAAACTTAATTGAGGCTGATGTAATTGCGGGATATAAAGAGTCTGGTAAAACTTGTATTCAAGTTTTCTTTTATCGTTCAAAACAAAATTGGGGTAATCAAGCTTTTTTTCCAAAACATGATCCAGAAGATAAATTAAAAGATATACTAAATTCATTTATTTCTCAGTTTTACGAAAATAAAAGTGTTCCTTCGTCAATAATATTATCTGAGGATATTAAAGAAAAAATTCTAATTGAAAAAACACTTTCTCAAAAAGAAGATAAACAAATTAACATTTCTGTTGCAAAAAAAGGTTCAAAACTAAAAGTAATTAATCAGGCAATTAAAAATGCTAAAGATAGTTTAAATAGAAAACTTTATGAAAGTCAAAACAACAAAGGATTATTTGAAACAGTATCAAATAAATTTAATCTTGAAACAAATATCAATCTTATAGAGGTTTATGATAATAGTCATATTCAAGGCACAAATAGTGTGGGAGCCTTAATTGCATATGGTGATGAAGGATTTATTAAAAAAAGATATAGAAAATTTAATATAAAAGTTCAAAAAAATGCTCAAGATGACTATGGAATGATGAAGGAAGTTTTAAGCAGAAGATTCAAAAGAGCAATTAAAGAAAAAGATAATTATCTCTCGCTACCCGATTTAGTAATGGTGGATGGTGGAAAAGGACAATATTCTGCTGCAAGAGAGACTTTAAATGAATTGGGTCTTCATGACATTCCTATTATTGCAATAGCCAAAGGTAAATATAGAAATAGTGGAAATGAAACTTTTTTCCATAATGGAAAAGAATTTAAATTTAGTAAAAATGACCCAACTCTTTTCTTCCTTCAAAGAATTAGAGATGAATCTCATCGATTTGCTATTAGTGCTCATAGAGCAAAAAGAAAAAGAGGAATTAGTAAGTCTTTATTAGATCAAATTGAAGGTATTGGATCTATAAGAAAAAGAGCATTATTAAATCATTTTGGTTCTGCAAGAGCAGTGGAGTCTGCCAGTTTTGATGAAATTAAATCCGTTGAAGGTGTAGAAGAAAAAGTTGCAAAAAAGATATATAATTACTTTCATGAATAAAAAATAATGCTTAAAAAAATTCCAAATTTACTTACTATAGGACGGATTATAATTGTTCCTTTTTTTGTTTTAGCTTTTTATTTACCTGGTTTTTATGGAGATTTAACAGCATTAATCCTTTTTATAGTAGCCTCTTTTACTGACTTTTTAGATGGAATGTTAGCAAGAATGTTAGGTGAAGAGTCTAAGCTTGGAGAGCTCTTAGATCCAATTGCAGACAAAATTATTGTTGCTACTGCTCTTATTCTTTTAGTTATGGATGGTACTATTAGAAATTATGAGGTAATTGCTGCAATAATTATTTTAATTAGAGAAATTCTAATTTCTGGATTAAGAGAATTTCTAGCTGAAGGAAAAATAAGATTACCTGTATCTAATCTAGCTAAACTTAAAACTGTTTTACAGATGATTGCTATAGCTTTGTTATTATCAGGGGATACTGGAAATAAAATAATAAATTTTCAAGATTATAATGCTCAAACTATAGGAATTATTTTATTATGGTTATCTGCTGCATTAACTCTTTATACTGGTTACGATTATATGCGTAAAGGAATAGATCACGCAATTTCAGAAGATAATAAAAATTAAGCTGCTTTTTTCTTTCTTACTAAAGCTTGATAACTTTTATTTAAATCAATTATCAAATCACAGACTTTAAATTGATTTTCTGCTATACATGAAACAGGGGTAACCTCTGCGGCAGTACCTGTTAAAAAACAACCAACAAAGTTAGGTAGTTCTGTTGGTTTGATTTTTCTCTCATGAATTTTTATATTTTTAGATTTTGCGATTTCGATAACTGTCCTTCTTGTGATACCATCTAAAAAAGAGTCAGGAGTGGGAGTGTGAATTTCACCTTTATTATCTTTAAAAAAAATATTTGCGCCAGTTGCTTCTGCAATGTTACCTTCATGATCTAACATTAAGGAGTCTTCATAACCTTGCTTTTCCGCTTCATGTTTAGAGAGTGTGCAAATCATATACAGGCCAGAAGCTTTAGTGTCCCATGGTATAGTATTTGGAGCTGGTCTTCTCCAATTGGAAATATTTAATTTAATTCCTTCAACTTTTAATTTTGGATCAAAATAAGAGCCCCATTCCCAAGTAGCAATAGCCACATGAATTTTTGTTTGCTGAGCTGATATAGCCATCATCTCACTTCCTCGCCAAGCTACTGGTCTCACATATCCATTTTCTACTTTCTGAGTTGAAATAATTTTATTACATGCAATATTTATATGATCTTCAGTATAAGGAATTTCAAAACCCATCCTTCTAGCTGAATAAAAAAATCTAGAAGTATGTTCTTCTAATTTGAAAATAGAACCATCATATACTCGTTCTCCTTCAAAAACACAGCTGGCGTAATGCAATCCATGGCTCAAAACATGAAGTTTTACTTCTGACCAATCTACTAATTCGTCATTGTACCATATTTTACCAGATCTTTTGTCGTAAGGTATCATTTATGAAAAATAAAAATATTACTGAAAAATATCTTTGTATCTATAATATGTCAATATAACTTACCAATAATGAAAGAACTTCTTTATCTTAAAGACGAACAGCTGAAAGATTTGATAGAAAAACTTTTTATAAGCTATCGAGAAATCTTCGCAGACTCTAAAAAGGTTTTAAACAAATATTCTATTGGATTAGCACATAATAAAGTCATTCATTTACTATCTATGTATGAGGGTATTTCTATTTCTGAATTGCTCAAGAGACTTAATGTTACAAAGCAGAGCTTAAACAGAGTTCTAAAAGATTTAATTAAGCTTGAAGCTATAGATTTTAAAAAAGATAAACAAGATACAAGAGTCAAACATGTATTCTTAAACGAAAAAGGTAAAGAAATCTTTAACGAAATTTTTACAATTCAAAAACAAAGGATTTATAATGCCCTTTTAAATTCAAAATCTAATGAAGTTATAAATTTTGATAGTGTATTAAATAAAATAATTAATGGATAATTTTTTAGCTCATATTTTAGTTGTTGATGATGATGAAGGAATTAGATCATTAGTAAAAAAATATCTTAATGAAAATAAATATTTAGTTAACACTGCGGAAAATGCGGAAGATGCTTATGAAAAAATTAAACTTATTAAATTTGATTTAATAATTTTGGATATAATGATGCCAGGAAAAAGTGGATTAGAATTTATACAAGAAAATAAAAAAAACCTAGATACGCCTATTATTTTATTAACAGCAAAAGGACAGGTCAATGAAAGAATTGAGGGACTTGAAATTGGAGCGGATGATTATTTGGCAAAACCTTTTGAACCAAAAGAACTTATTTTAAGAATTAAGAATATGTTATCTAAAACAAAAAAAAGTGACTTAAAAAGAGTTATTGAATTTGAAAATATTAAAATTGATCTTAATAAACTATTGATTTTTAAAAATCATCTTGAGTACAAAATTAATAATACTGAAAAAATTATTTTAGAAAAAATGATCAATAACCCTGGCAAAACATTCAAACGAATGGAAATTGGTAAGCTAATTGGCTTAGATAAAGAAAGATCAATTGATGTGATAATAACAAGGCTTAGAAAAAAAATTGAATTAGATCCTAAAAACCCAAAATTTCTTCAAACTATAAGAGGAGCAGGCTATGTTTTATGGATTGAGTAAATTAATAAAGAATTTATTACCTAAAAGATTATTCTATAGGGCTTTACTAATTGTTGCAGTACCCGTAATCGTATTACAATTAATTATAACTATAGTTTTTTTTGATAGTCTTTGGATAAAGACTAACAAAGGAATGACGAGAGCATTAGTAAATGAAATTAAAACTTTTATAGAAGTTTACAATAATGATAAATATGACAAAACAGAAATTAAGAACTATTTTTCTATCTACCAAGATTTAAACATAGATTATATAGAAGATAAAAATTTTGAATACATTTATAATGAAAGATGGTTCAGTCCAATAGATAGAACATTAAGACGAGAATTAAAATCAAGATTTGGATCAAATGAATTTTGGTTTAATACCACAGGTTACAAAGAATTAATTGATTTAAGAATTAAATATAAATCTGGTTATTTTAAATTTTTGGTCCCAAAAGATAGACTCTCTAGTTCTTCTGCAAGAATATTTGGTTTATGGATTACTTTGCCTGCGTTTATAATGGTTATAATATCTCTAATATTTTTGAAGAATCAAACTAAACCAATTACTGCTTTAGCAAAAGCTGCTGAAAGGTTTGGCAAAGGCGAAGAAATTGAAGAATTTAAACCTTCAGGAGCTGCTGAAATTAGACAGGCAGGCCTAGAGTTTGACAGAATGAGAAAAAGAATTATTAGGCACTTAAATCAAAGATCTGAAATGTTATCAGGAATAAGTCATGATCTTAGAACGCCATTAACTAGAATGAAATTACAAACTGCTTTCATTAAAGATGAAGATATTTCCAGCAAATTAACTGAAGATATTAATGAAATGGAAAAAATGCTAAAAGAATATCTTCAATTTGCAAGCTCTTCATATAAAGAAAAAGATGAATTATTTAATCTAAGTGAGCTAATTGAAGAAATAATAAAGAAGTATGATAACAAAAATATTTCAAAAAGATTATTTCCAAGAGTCTATCTAAATGGAAGAAAAAATTTAATTAAAAGATGCATTAATAATTTAATTGATAATTCAATCAAATATGCAAATAAAGTAAATATAGAACTATCTAAAAAGAATACCAACTTATTTATAAATATAGAAGATGATGGCCCTGGTATCCCTGAGAAAGAATACGATAATGTTTTTAAACCATTTTATAAAATTGATAAGAGTAGAGCAGACTCTAAATCAAGTGTTGGACTCGGTCTCTCGATAGCTTCTGATATTATTCGCTCGCATGGTGGAAATATTAAACTGGAAAAATCATCTTTAAACGGATTGAGTGTTAAGATTTTCTTACCCGTTTAGTTTTTTTCTTTTTTTGATAAATAAGTTTTTTAATTTGCTTTTCTAAATTTTCTACCCTTTTAGATAAAACATCAAATTCATCCTTGCTAGTAAGCTTCATTTTAAAGACAATTTCGTCTCTTTTTGATTTTAATATGGTAATTAACTCATTAGTTAAATCTTTTGAGGTAATTAAACCTTTCTCAAATAGTTTTGCAAATTTATCAAATATAAACTTGGAATTTTTCATATATTTATTTTATTACATAATATAATTATACCTTAATATTATTTTTTATAATGTTCATTAATAATTTTGACCCAATTGCTATAGAAATTTTTTCCCTAGAAATACGATGGTATTCTCTATCGTATATAATAGGAATTTTAATAGGTTTATTATTAATTAAAAATTTATTTATAAATGACAAGAGCTTAAAAGAACAATTTGATGACTATTTAATTTACTTAATTATTGGAATAATTTTAGGAGGAAGATGTGGTTATATTTTATTCTATAACCTCAACTATTATCTGGAAAACTTATTTGATATATTTAAGATATGGCAAGGTGGGATGTCTTTTCATGGGGGACTAATCGGAATTATATTTGCGAGTTATTTTTTTGCAAAAAAAAATAAAAATCATATTTTTAAATATCTGGATTTAATAGCTTTAGTCGCGCCCATTGGTATTTTTTTTGGAAGAATAGCAAATTTTATAAATTCTGAATTATATGGAAAAGAAACTTCTTTACCCTGGGCAGTTCAATTTATTCAAGTTGATAATTTATATAGACACCCAACACAGCTTTACGAAGCATTTTTGGAGGGCATATTATTATTTATAATTTTATTATATTTTTGGAAAAAAAATTTTTTAGAAAAAATAGGAAAGCTTTCAGCGCTATTTTTGATTTTCTATTCTTTTTTTAGATTTATAGTAGAGTTTTTTAAAGTTCCAGACGAACAATTAGGTTATCTAATATTTAATCTAACAATGGGTCAAATCCTTAGCTTAGTATTTTTTATATTAGGTGTAATCTTAATATTTATTGAAAATGACTCTCAAAAAAAATCATAGATTATCTCTAGATAAATTTATTAATTACGCTCTTTATGACAAAAATAATGGTTACTATATGAAAAAAATTCCTTTTGGAAATCTTGGTGATTTTACGACTTCACCAAACATTTCTAGATTGTTCTCTGAAATGATTGCTATATGGACTGTAAGTTATTGGAAAAACCTAGGTTCACCAAAAAAGTTTAATTTAATTGATTTAGGTGGTGGAAATGGTGAAATGATAAAAATAATGATTGAAAGTTTTAAAAAATTTCCATTTTTTTTTAATTGTTGTAAGATTTATATTCATGAGATCAGCTCAAAATTAATCAAAATACAAAAAAGTAAAATTAAAGAAAAAAATATTAAATGGATTAAAAATTTTAACAAATTAAAAAATTCACCTTGTTTGTTTATAGCAAATGAATTTTTTGATGCAATGCCAATAAAACAATTTGTTAAAAAAAAAAATGACTGGTTTGAAAAATATGTTCTATTTACTAAAAAAAATAAAGCAAGTTTTATTAATAAAAAAATTAACATTGAGTCATTAAAAAAAAAATTAAATTTTGATTTACCAAATCAACAAAAATTTTTTGAATATTCTCCACTTGCAATAAAATACTTAGAAAATATCATAAAAATAATTGAAAAAGATGATGGTGGCTTGTTAATTCTTGATTATGGATATGACAATGAAAATACAAAAAATACATTAAAAGCAATTCATAAAAAAAAACACTCAGATGTTTTAAAAAATATTGGCAATTCAGATATAACTTATAATATAAATTTCAATTTATTTAGAAAAGTTACTAAAAATTTTAAGCTAATAGATATAAATTATACTAATCAAAAGAAATTTTTAACAAAAATTGGTATAAAACAAAGAGCGGAAATTATTAGTAAAAACAAAACTTTTAAAGAAAAAGCAAATATTTACTACCGTCTTAAAAGACTTATAGATAAAAGAGAAATGGGAAATTTGTTTAAAGTAATGTTGATAAAAAAACTTAATAATAATTTTCAAATAGGATTTTAATATTGCTTAAATCAAAAAAACTTTTAAAATTAAAAGAAATAAATCATGGTTTTTTCAATAAGAATGGCGGTGTTTCTAAAGGAATATATAAAAGTTTAAATTGTGGCATAGGTTCTAAAGATAATAAAAAGAATATTAAAAAAAATCTCAGAATTATAAAAGATAAAATTTGTAAAAAGTCTAAAGAAATTTTTTTAGTAAAACAAATTCATAGTAATAAATTTATATTTATAAGTGAAAAAACAAAAATCACTAATAGAAGTAAAAAAGTAGACGCTATTATCACTGATAAAAAAAACTTTCCAATTGCAATTCTAACAGCTGATTGCGTTCCAATCTTAATTTATGATAATAAAAGAAAAATGATTGCTGCTATCCATTCTGGATGGAAAGGAGCCTATAATGGTATTGTTAAAAAAGTTTTAAAATTCATGTTTAAGAAAGGTTGTGTATCTAAAAATATAACTGTTGCTATAGGCCCAAGTATATCTAGGAATAGTTATGAAGTTCAGAAAGACTTTAAAAATAAATTTATAAAAAAAGATAGAAGAAGTCTTATTTATTTCAAAAATAGTAATAAAAAAATCTATTTCGATTTACCTAATTATGTGAAAACCCAAGTTAAACTGCTCAAAATTAAGAATATAGATTTTTTAAATAAAGATACTTTTATAAAAAAAAATAATTTTTTTAGTGCAAGACAATCAATAAAGTTTAAACATAATGATTATGGTAGAAATATTTCAATAATTGTGATTAATTAAATTTTTATGAAATTATTAACTTGTAATAGTAATAAAGTTCTCAGTAAAAATATTGCCAAATATTTAAATTCTAAATTAGTAAACTCAAGTATAAGAAAATTTTCTGACGGTGAAATCTATGTCGAAATAAATGAAAATATTAGAGGCAATAGTATTTTTATTATTCAATCAATTTCTTCTCCTGCAAATGATAATTTAATGGAATTACTTTTGTGCATAGATGCCCTTAAAAGATCTTCTGCAAAAAATATAACAACTGTTATTCCATACTTCGGGTATGCTAGACAAGATAGAAAGGTTGTACCGAGAACATCTATATCAGCTAAATTGGTTTCAAATTTAATTACAAAAGCTGGCGCCGATAGAGTAGTAACTGTCGATTTACATGCAGGTCAAATTCAAGGTTTTTTTGATATTCCTGTAGATAATCTTTTTGCAACACCAATATTTGCTAGACATGTCAAAAAAAAAATTAAAAATAAAAAAATTATTTGTGTTGCACCAGATGTTGGTGGAACAGAAAGAGCAAGAGCTCTTGGAAAGCTTCTCAATGTTGGTCTCGCTATAGTTGATAAAAGAAGGCCTAAACCGGGTAAATCCCAAGTAATGAACGTTATTGGAGATGTTAAAAATAAAACCTGTATCATTGTTGATGATATAATTGATTCTGGCGGCACTATCATTAATGCAGCTGAAGCCTTAAAAAAAAGAGGTGCAAAAGAAGTCTATGTTTATATTACTCATGGAGTCTTAAGTGGCGACGCAGTTAAAAAAATAAAAAAATCTGTAATTAAAAATTTAGTAATTACAGACACAATTGATAATGGTGAAAAAACAAAAAATGTTAAAAATATCGAAGTTTTACCAATTTCTGGGCTTATGGGTGAAGCTATAAAAAGAATATCTAATTCAACCTCAGTGTCAGATTTATTTAAATAAATACCTTGATTATTTACAAACATGGGTTAAAAAACCCTGTTTTATGAATTCATTAGAAGCAAATATCAGAAATAATAAAACTAAAGGTGAATTAAATGCTATTAGAAGTAATGGTGAGATTCCAGCTATAATTTATGGTGGAAAAGAGCAAAATGAAAAAATTTCTATATCAAAAAAAGTTTTAAAATCATCTATAGAAAAAGAAAATTTTTTATCAAGTATTATTATTTTAAATATTAAAGGTAAAAACCAAAATGTTTTACCAAGAGAAGTGATTTACGATATATTGTCTGATGAACCAATTCACATAGATTTTTTAAGAGTAGTTCCTGGAGTAAAAATTAGAATAGAAGTTCCTGTAGAATTTATAAATCATGACAAATCACCAGGATTAAAGCGTGGAGGAGTATTGAATATTGTTAGAAGAAAAGTTGAACTCAAATGTCCAAGCGAAAAAATTCCAGAGAAAATAACTCTTGATCTAGATGGAATAGATATAGGTGAAAGTTTTAAAATTTCATCAGTTAAATTAGATAGTGATGTTGTTCCAACAATCCAAGGTAGAGACTTTGTAATTGCTACTTTGGCAGCTCCAACTGTAATGAAAGAACCAGAAAAACCAGCTGAAGCAGAGTCGGTAGAGGGTGAGGAAGGAGCTGAGGGTGCTGAAACAGTAGCGGCAGATGGAGAAAAACCAGTAGCTGAAGGTGAAAAAAAAGAAAGTGATGATAAAAAACCAGCTGATAAAAAATCAGCTGATAAAAAACCAGCTGAAGAAAAAAAATAATCAATTAAGTGGAAATATAAATCCCAATAAAAATCATATGCTTTTATTTGTAGGTCTTGGCAATCCAACGCCCAATAGTGAAAATAATCGTCATAATGTAGGTTTTAAAATTATAGATGCAATTAACAAAAAATATAGTTTATCAAAACAAAAACCAAAATTTAAAGGTCTCCTAACTACTGGTAATATTGAAGGTGAAAAAATTTATGCAATTAAACCTTTAACCTTTATGAATAATTCAGGAATATGTATCAGAGAATTATTAGAATATTTTAAATTTGATGCCGAAGATGTAATAGTTTTTCATGACGATTTGGATGTTGAATTAGGAAAAATAAAAGCTAAATTTGGTGGATCAAACGCTGGTCACAATGGAATTGCTTCTATAGATAAATTTATTGGGAAAGATTATTCAAGAGTGAGAGTGGGTGTAGGAAAACCAAAAACAAAAATAGAAATTAGTGATTATGTTTTACAAAACTTTGATGAAGAAGAAATTAATAGTATTGAAAAAATTTCAGAAAATATTACTAACTCTATTTCATTCTTAATAAAGAAAAAATTAGATTTATTTTCTAGCACCGTTAACAATAAAAAATGAGTTTTAAATGTGGAATTGTTGGTTTACCAAATGTTGGTAAGTCTACATTATTTAATGCGTTAACAAATTCTACTAAAGCTCAAGCAGCAAA
Organism: uncultured Pelagibacteraceae bacterium; assembly: GCA_902569055.1. Taxonomy (GTDB): domain Bacteria; phylum Pseudomonadota; class Alphaproteobacteria; order Pelagibacterales; family Pelagibacteraceae; genus Pelagibacter. The sequence continues at coordinate 46,079 of CACFSU010000007.1, forward strand.
TTTTCCTTTCTGTACAATAGACCCAAATATTGGGATTGTTTCAGTTCCAGATATTAGATTAAATAATTTGGCCAAGATATCAAAATCAAAAAAAATAATTAATACTACAATATCATTTGTGGATATAGCTGGTCTAGTAAAAGGAGCTTCTAAAGGTGAAGGTTTAGGTAACAAATTTTTATCTCATATAAGAGAAGTTGATGCAATTATTCATATGATTAGGTGTTTTGACTCTGATGATATTCAAAATGTAAATACAACAGTCGATCCCATCCGAGATCTTGAAATAATTGAAACAGAAATGATGTTAGCAGATCTAGAATCTATTCAAAAAAGATTAGAAAAAAATAATAAGAAAAATATAGATGAGGAACAATTGAAAATATTAGAAATTGCCCTTGATTGTATTAACAGTAATATAGATTTGAAAATCTTAAAAGATAAATTTAACAAAAAACAATTAAACCAAAGTGGATTATTAAACGTAAAACCTAAAATTTTTGTATGTAATGTAGATGAACAAAGTATCCAAAATGGAAATAAGTACACTAAAAACTTTATCTCTAAATTTGGCGAGGAAAATACGTTAATAGTTTCAGCTGATATAGAAAATCAAATTAATGAATTAGAAAATAAGGAGAGAAGAAACTATATGGAAATGATTGGTTTAAAAGAGACTGGTTTAAATCTTTTAATCCAAAAGGGATATAAAATTCTTGAGTTAGATACTTATTTCACATCTGGCCCCGAAGAAACTAGAGCTTGGACAATTGAAAAAAATTGTACTGCTCCAAAGGCAGCTGGAGAAATTCATACTGATTTTGAAAAAGGATTTATTAGAGCTGAAACAGTTTCTTATGAAGATTTTATTACAAATAATGGATGGGCAAATTCTAAATCAAATGGTAAAATAAGATTAGAGGGTAAAGATTATATAGTAAAAGATGGTGATATTTTAAACTTCCGTTTCAACACGTGACCATATTTTTTTCATACTAAAATAAACCAATGCAGTTAATATAATCAAGTAAACTATTGCTTTAAAACCTAATCGATGTCTAGCTTCTAAATGAGGTTCGGCAGCCCACATCAAAAACGTTGTTACATCTTTTGACATTTGTTCAATAGAGGCCTCGGTACCATCTCCATATTCAATTAAGCCCTCTGAAAGTGGAGCTGCCATTTTTATTTGGTTACCATACATATACTTATTATAATAAACGCCATCGTCTAAAGTCATTCCACTAGGAGGATCTTCATAACCTAGCAGTAAAGAATAAATATAATTCGCACCACCACCTCTAGCTTTTACAAGTACTGACATATCAGGAGGATATGCGCCTCCATTAGCAGCTTGAGCAGCTTTATCGTTTTCATATGGCATTAAAAATTTATCTGACAATTTTCCTGGTCTAGTAAACATTTCACCATCAGCATTTGGTCCATCAGTAATTTCAAAAGAAGCAGCTATAGCTTTTGCTTGTTCTACAGAAAATTCAGGGCCACCTTTTTCGCTTAAATTTCTATAACTTAAATATTTCATTGAATGGCAAGCGGCACACACCTCTGAATAAACTTGATATCCTCTCTGTAAAGATCCACGATCAAATTTTCCGAATAAACCATTAAAACTCCAATTAATTTTAATAAGGTCGGTTTTTTCTGCTGCACTTACGTTATAATTTCCTAATGATAATAAAAAAATTAAATAAGTTACTGATATAATTTTTTTCACAATTTTAATTTAAACTTTCTTTGTTTTTAATAATTCCTAGATTTGGAGATCCACCAAGAACTGGTTCTGTAATACTTAGTGGTACAGGTATAGTTTTCTCTTTATATCCTAAAATTGGTAAAACTATTAAAAAATGTATAAAATAATATGCAGTAGCCACTCTAGCTACTAACAAATAAATTCCTTCTGCGGGCATAGCTCCTACATAACCTAAAATTAAAACATCAATAACTAAGATCCAATAAAATTGTTTGTACAAAGGTCTAAAAACTGCAGATCTAATTTTTGAAGTGTCTAGCCAAGGCAAAATTACTAAAACAAAAATTGCTGCAAACATTGCTATAACACCAAATAATTTATCAGGAACAGATCTCAAAATTGCATAAAAAGGTAATAAATACCACTCTGGAACAATATGAGCTGGTGTTACCATCGGGTTTGCCTCAATATAGTTATCTGCATGTCCTAAAATATTAGGTGAATAAAAAACAAAAAAAGCAAAAACAATCATAAACATTAACAAAGCAAAACCATCTTTAATAACTATATATGGATGAAATGGAACTGTATCCTTTGAAGGTTTTTTTATGTCAATTCCAATAGGATTATTATTTCCAGGTACATGTAATGCCCAAATATGAAGAACTACTAGTCCAAGAATTAAAAAGGGTAATAAGTAATGTAAGGCATAAAATCTTGTAAGGGTAGGGTTATCTACTGCAAAACCTCCCCATAACCAAGCGACTATACCTTCTCCTACAAAAGGAATTGCACTAAACAAATTTGTAATTACAGTCGCTCCCCAAAAGCTCATTTGTCCCCATGGAAGCACATAACCCATAAAAGCAGTTGCCATCATTAAGAAATATATAATCATTCCAATAATCCAAATTACTTCTCTTGGAGACTTATAAGAACCGTAATACAATGATCTAAAAATGTGAATGTAAACTGCAAGGAAAAACATTGAAGCACCATTTGCATGTACATATCTTATTAACCACCCATAGTTGACATCTCTCATTATGTGTTCAACACTTGAAAAGGCTAAATCTGAATCAGCGATATAATGCATTGCTAATGTTAATCCAGTAACTATTTGAGTAATTAAACAAAAAGTTAATATGCCCCCAAAAGTCCACCAATAATTTAAATTTTTTGGCGTTGGATATTCTTTAAGATGATTAGAAAGAGTTAATAGAGGTAATCGGTCGTTAAACCATTTTCCTAACTTAGAACTGGGTTGATAGTCATGATCACTCATAAATTATTCTTTTTCTTTATCCGATTATAATTGTGTTAGCATTTACAAACTCGTATTTAGGAACTTCCATATTTGTTGGAGCAGGTCCTTTTCTTATTCTGCCTGATGTATCGTAATGAGAACCATGACATGGACAAAACCAACCATTATAGTCACCTTTATCATTTAAAGGCACACATCCTAAATGAGTACAAATACCAAGCATCACTAACCACTCTGGGTCCTTTGCTCTATCCTCGTCTTTTTCAGGATGTTTCAATTCTTCCATTTTAACTGCCTTTGCTTCAGCTATTTCATCTTGAGTTCTTCTTCTAATAAAAACTGGCTTACCTCTCCAAAGTACAGTTATTGTGTTTCCAGGTTCAACTGAGCTAACATCAACTTCTGTACTTGCCAAAGCCTTGACTGAAGCATCAGGATTCATCTGGTCAATCAATGGCCAAGCCACAGCACCAACTCCAACCACTCCTATTGCATATGTAGCTGTAAATAAAAATTCTCTTCTTTTTGGGTTTTTATCTGACATGTATAAAATTTAAGTTTTGTTTATTTAATATACATTTTCATATAATAAAATAGTATTTTTTCCATGGATAGAATGACACACAAATACACTTTAGAAGACATCAAAATTGCTTTGTTTGAACCAGATATACCTCAAAATACTGCTGCAATTATAAGAACTTGTGCTTGTCTTGGGGCAAAACTAGAAATAATTGAACCTTGTGGTTTTTTATTATCAGATAAGAGATTTAAAAGAGTTGTCATGGATTACTTCCATAAAGAAGATGTAAAATCTTATCAAAGTATAAATGATTTTTTTAAAGCCAAAGCTAAAGATAGTCAAAGAATTATATTGATGACTACAAAGGCTTCGGTAAGCTATTATTCTTTCAAATTTAAAAAAGGAGACACAATTTTATTTGGGCGCGAAAGCGCAGGCGTACCAGAAAAAATACATAAACTTGTAAAAAATAGATTAAAAATACCTATGGAAAAAAATAAGAGATCACTAAATATTGCATCCTCAGTAGCAATAATATTAGCTGAAAGTTTAAAACAGGTTAGATGGATTTAGATATTAAAAAAGATTTAGCAAGTAATTGGTTTAAATTATTACAAAATACTTTTTGTAACGATATTTATAAATTAGAAAGTAATAGAATAAAATTTGAATCTACTATTTGGAATAGAAACCCAAAAAAGGATGAAGGTGGAGGTGAATATCGAATTTTAAGAAATGGAAAAGTATTCGAAAAAGTTGGTGTTAATTTTTCAAAGGTATATGGAAAATTTCCAAAAAGATTTCAAAAGAATATTCCTGGGGCACAAAAAAATCCAAGATTTTGGGCTTCAGGTATTTCTGTAGTAATGCATATGAAAAATCCATTAATTCCTGCAATGCATTTTAATACAAGATATATATGCACTACTCACCAATGGTTTGGAGGAGGTATGGACGTTACTCCATCAAAAAAAGATAATTTTGAGAAAAAAAATTTTCACAAAATCCTTAAAAAAATGTGCAATAGACATAATAAAAATTATTATAAAAAATATAAAAAATGGTGTGATGAATATTTTTATTTACCTCATCGTAACGAACCTCGCGGTATTGGTGGAATTTTCTTTGACTATAAAAATAATAATTTTGAAAATGATTTCAAATTTGTCAGAGATGTAGGAATAACTTTTCAAATGTTATTTAATCAAATAATAAAAAGAAAATTAAAAAAAAAATGGACTAAAAAAGATAAAGAATTTCAATATATTAAAAGAGGTAGATATTCCGAATTTAATCTGCTTTATGATAGAGGTACAAAATTTGGATTGCAAACTGGTGGAAATGTTGAAGGAATTTTAATGTCACTTCCTCCTATAGCAAAATGGAAATAAAATGGATAAAGAACCGATTACTTTAAACTGTTTTCATAAACTAAAAGAAGAATTAGTTTTTTTAAAAGAAAAAAAAAGACCTAGAATCATTACGGCTATATCCGAAGCTAGATCTCATGGTGACCTTAAAGAAAATGCTGAATACCATGCTGCTAAAGAAGAACAATCTCATAATGAGGGAAGAATAGCTGAAATAATTGATATCATTGCAAGAGCAAATGTAATTGATGTAACAAAGATTAATAATGAAGGTAAAGTAATCTTTGGTTCAACAGTATTTTTAGAAAATTTAGATACAGGTGAAAAAATAAACTACAAGATTGTTTGCAGAAATGAAGCTGATATAAATAAAAAATTAATTTATTTTCAATCTCCTATTGGAAAAGGTTTGATTGGAAAAAATAAAAATAATCTTGTCGAAATTAATACCCCTGCTGGTGTTAAGAACTTTGAAATTAAGGATGTAAAGTATATTTAACGACTTATAATTTTACTAATTTGTTTATCTGATAATTTAAAATCATTGTTCACCCACTCTTCTTCTATCATCCTAAGCTTATTTCCTAGAATTTTTCCTTCAGGAATATTATAATTAGACATTAATTTTTTTGCACTAAAAGGCATAATTGGTATCTTTTTTAACTTAAAAATTTCAAGTAAATCTATTAATTTTTTATCTATTTTTTTCGAAATAAATAATTTATAGCTTAAAATATCTACAACAGCTTGCTTACCATTATAATAAAATAATTTATTTAAATTTTTTTCCAAAAAAGATTTAGTATATATTTTGTCACTAAAAAAATTATTGATAATTTTTAACCTTCTTTGGTCCTTTTTAGAAATATTAAATGAATAAATAAAATATTCAAGATTATCAGAATCATCAATAATCAATAATGAAATTAAAAATATAATATCACATTCATCTATTTTAGTTTTTGCAAATGAATTAGGGTTTTTAAAAAGTTTTATTTTTTTTAATTGAGGGAAAATAATTTCAATTAATTCAATAGAATATTGATCGTTAGAAAGACTTTCCAAAACTTTAGATTTTATAAATTTTTTAAGTTCATC
>CACFSU010000008.1 GCA_902569055.1 uncultured Pelagibacteraceae bacterium
AAAACCTATTAAAGAAAATCCTTTTAGGATACTAAAAAATTTGAATTTAGGTTAATTTTATGTTTTTTAAAAAAAAAGAAACAAAAAAAGAAAATACATTTTTAACTAATATTGCCGCACTATTAATCCATGCCGCAAAAATAGACGAACATTTTTCTGAGAAAGAAGAGTATATTATTAAAAAATTCTTATTAGAATTAGGAGCTGAAAAAGAAAATCTAGATTTATTGATAGAAAACTCTAAAAGAATTGAAGAACAATCCAATCATATATTAGATTTTACAAAAGAAATAAAAAATATGGATGATAATAAAAAAATCAAGATTATTGAAACACTTTGGAGAGTTATTTACTCTAATAAAGATGAAGATATGTATGAATCTAATCTAATGAGAAGACTTAGTGGTTTACTTTATGTAGATAGTAAAACTATGGGAGACATTAAAAAAAAAGTTAAGAATGAATATATATAATGACTTACATTGTTAACGATAAATGTATCAAATGTAAATTGATGGATTGTGTAGAAGTCTGTCCAGTTGATTGCTTCTATGAAGGTAAAAATATGCTTGTAATTAAACCGGATGAGTGTATAGATTGTGGCGTTTGTGAACCTGAGTGTCCAGTGGATGCAATTAAAGCAGATACAGATCCGGGAAGCGAAAAATGGTTAGAAATCAATAAAGAATTCTCAGAGATCTGGCCTAACATAAGTGAAAAAAAAGATCCTCCTGCGGATCATGAAAAATATAAAAATGAGCAAAATAAGTTTGAAAAATATTTTAAAGAAAACCTTTAATAAGAAAACTAAAAAAAAAGCTGATAAAAAAAAAAGTAAAGTAAAAAAATTTAAACCAAAAAAAACTAAAAAAATCATTAAATCTAAATCAGTAAAAATAAAAAAAAATATAAAAAAGAAACCAATCAAAAAAGTAGAGAAAGGTACTGAAGTAAAAAATGAAAATTTAAGAATTTCAAAAAATAATGAACTAAAACCAGAAATTAAAAAAGTAAAAAAACAAGAGACCGAAAAAAGAGAATATAAAATTAAAGACTTCGTAGTGTATCCAAAGCACGGAGTAGGTCAAATCACAGAATTTAAGAAAATTAACATTGGTGGTATTGATGTCGAAACTTATGTAATTAAGTTTGAAAAAGATAAAGCTAACGGCATGGTGCCTGTTAATAAACAATTTCATTTACGACCTTTAGCAACTATAAATCAAGTCAACAAATGTATATCTATCTTAAAAAGTAAACCAAAAATTAAAAGATCAATGTGGAGTAGAAGAGCTCAAGAATATGAAGCTAAGATATCTTCAGGTAAGATATATGAGTTAGCTGAAGTTGTAAGGGATTTAAATAAAGGTGATGATTTAATGGTAGATCAATCTTATAGTGAAAGACAACTTTTTGAAAAAGCTTATGATCGTATTCTTTGTGAATTCGAGATAGTTTTAAATTCTTCTAAAGAGGATACTCAAAAGAAATTAGATAAGGCTCTTAAAAGAAATTTAGGTGGTCCTCAAACACAGCCTACAACCACTGTTCCTAAAACTTCTACCACAGAAATTCCAACTGAAGAACCAATCTCGGAAGGGGAAGTTACAGATAATATAGAAGAATAAAAAAACGCTTCTCACACGAATCGTTATGAGAAGCGTTTTTTGTAAAGAATACTAAGTTACTATCTTCTTCTTCTTTTTTTAGCTTTTTTCTTAGCTTTTTTCTTAGTTTTCTTTGCTGCTTTTCTTCTTCTCTTAGCCATCTTTAGCTCCCTTTTAAGTTAAACGAATCAAATTGATTCGTTATTAACTTATTTTTATTTTTTTATATAACTTATGTCAATTCTTTAATTAAAGTTAAAATTTTGAAAATATTATTTTTAAAAAAAATTTTTTTATAATTTTTGTATGCAAAAAAGTTAATGTTTATGCGTATAATAAACTAATTTAATAAAGTTTTTCTAAATCTTCTTTGTATTTTTCTAAAATTTTTTTTCTTTTTAGTTTTAAAGTTGGCGTTAACATTCCATTTTCAATTGTAAATTCTTCTTTTATTAATTTAAATTTTTTAACTTTTTCTACTAAAGATAAACTTTTATTTAAATTTTCTAAATAAAATTCAATTTGTTTTTTGTTTTCTTCACTTTCACTTACAACTAGAGCAACTAAATAATTTTTTTTATCTCCATAAACAAAACTTTGCTTAATTTTTTCATTAAGACATAATAAATTTTCAATTTTAGATGGTGAGATGTTATCACCACCAAGATTAACTATAATTTCTTTTTTTCTATCAGTTATTTTTAAATTTCCATCTTTAGTTATTTTTCCTATATCTCCAGTATGTAACCATCCATTTTTAATAACATCTTCTGTCTCCTTTTTCATATTCCAATAACCAAGCATTACATTTTCTCCTTTAACCAAAATTTCACCATCATCAGCAATTTTTACCTCATTAGTTTTAAAAGGTGGTCCCACAGTCTCAATTTTGATGTTTCCTGGGATATTACAACTCACAACTGGTGAAGTTTCTGTTAAACCATATCCTTGTAAAGTTTGTAAACCTATAGAGTTCAAAAATTCACCAATTTTTTGATCTAAAGCACCCCCTCCAGAAACAAAGGCTTTCAATTTACTACCGAACTGGTTTTTAATTTTTTTTCTTACCAATATTTCACATAGAAAATCAATAATTTTTTCCTTAAAATTTAGTCTCTGTTTATTCAAGGATTTTGTTCCAAGTAAAATTGTGCTTTCAATTAATTTTTTCTTAAAACCTGTTTGTTTTGAAAAATTAAGAAAAATTTTACTATATAAATTTTGATAAAATCTTGGTACTGCAGTCATGATAGTTGGTTTAGCAACGAGCATATTAGGTAATAATTTTTCTAAACTCTCAGCATAGAAAACTTTTGCTCCAAGTGAAATTTGCACAAATTGGACAGTGTGTTCGTATGAATGAGATAAAGGAAGCCAAGTTAAAAAAACTGATTCATCATTTTTAACCAATGGGTCTAAAATTTCTTGTGCTCCCTCACAATTAGATAATATACCTCCGTGACTGAGCATCACGCCTTTGGGATTACCGGTAGTTCCAGATGTATAAATAATACAGGCAAGATCTTTTCTACTAATTTCTTGATTATAATTTAAAAAAACTGAAGTTTTTTCTTTTTTAGAATATTTCTCTAAAATATTTTTAAAACTTTCAATTTTTTCGTTAAAATTTTCAAAGGATAAAACTCTAGTATCATTTGAAATAAATTTTTCTATTTTTCTATATTGAATATCATTTGATACGATACATACTTTAGGTTTACAATCATTTATAATATACTTGTAATCTTGTTCTGAATAAGTTGTAAATAATGGAACCGTAATACCTCCAGCATTCATAATTGCTATATCTGCAATTAGCCATTCAGGTCGATTTTCAGATAACAATACACACCTATCTCCAGTATTTAAATTTTTTCTTAAGTATTCGGATAAAATACAAATATTATGTTCAACTTGTTTCCATGTTAAAAAATGATTTTTATCAATTTTTAGCCACTTTAAAAAAGGTTTATTAGGTGCAGATTTTTTTTCTTCATACTTTAGAAAAAAAAGTTCTACTAAACTATTTATTTTATTTAATTCCATAATTTGGTGGGCGAAGAGAGAATCGAACTCTCACTTCTTGCGAAACACGATTTTGAGTCGTGCGCGTCTACCAGTTCCGCCATTCGCCCTTAATTGTTTAATAATTTTACTAAATAGTATAAGAACTAAAATTATATTAAAACCAAAAAATGTTTGTTACTCTTTATAAAAAATGTTTAGATTTAGCTGCTAACAAAAGTTCTAAATATTACTTGGCTTTAGTTTCTTTCATTGAAAGTTCTTTTTTTCCAATACCACCAGATGTGATGGTAATACCTATGGTTATTGCCAAAAAAAATGATTTCTTTAAAATTTTTCTTATTACAACAATATTTTCTGTTTTAGGAGGCATATTAGGGTATTTCATTGGAGTATTCTTTTTTGATATAGGACTTCAAATAATGAGTTTTTATGGCTATGAGGATAAATTAACTAATCTTAAAAATGATTTAATAAATAGCAAAAGTTTCTATGCTTGGCTCGGAATTCTTTTTTTAGCTGGTTTTACACCTCTACCTTATAAAGTTTTTACCATCGCTAGTGGTTTAATTGGATTTAATTTTCTAATATTTGTTTTGATAAGTTTTATATCCAGAGGTCTTCGTTTTTTCATAGTTTCATATTTATCTTATAAATTTGGAGATTTATTTACTCAATTTATGGAAAAACATGGATCAAAATGGTTTACAATTTTTGGAATAATAATAGTCATTATAGGAATAATTATTTATTTAATTTCAAAATCTTATGCTTAATTTAAAGATTGATATCTATTTAAAATTAATCTTTATAATTAGTTTTATTTCAATAATTTCTGCATATTTCATTGAGTATATTCTTGGGCATCAGCCTTGTAATTTATGTATAATAGAAAGAATTCCTTTTTTATTAAGCATAATTCTAATAATCATAAATTATATTTTTAAGAAAAATAAAAAATTTTTAATATTATTATTAATATTAATTTTTATCTTCTCTTTTGCAATTTCAATTTATCATTTTGGAATTGAACAGGGGTTTTTTGAAGAATCTGCTGTATGTGGATTAAAAAATGCTACCGAAATCATATCAAAAGAAGAATTATTGAAACAATTGCAAAAAAAAACTGTTAGTTGTAAAGATGTGACATTTAGAATTTTTGGATTTTCACTCACAACAATTAATATGATTATAAGTTTATTTATTGTTATTTTATTAACTAAAATTTTTATTAATTATGAAAAATTCAAAAACTAAAATAGAGGAATTTATAAGAGTTGACCACGCTGGTGAAAGAGGAGCAGTAAAAATCTATGAAGGTCAATTATTAGCACTAAATACTGTGGTTAAAGATGAAGATTTGAAAAAAATTATTGAGGAAATGAAAATTCATGAAAAAGAACACTGTAATTTTTTTGAAAATGAAATTAGAAAAAGAAAAATAAAGCCAACCAAATTTTTACCTTTATGGGATCTTCTTGGAGTTGGGCTTGGTTTTGGCTCAACAATTCTTGGGAAAAAAGCGGCGATGTTATGTACTGCTTCTGTTGAAGAAGTTATTGATAAACATTATCAAAATCAAATAAATCAACTTGGTCCTGAAGAGCAAGAGCTGAAGAAAAAAATTATTAAATTCAGAGAAGATGAATTACATCATAAAGATATTGCTTATAAAAAGGGTGCAACAAAAAAAGGATTTTATTCAATAATGGATAAAATTATTAAGACTGGTTCGAAATTAGCAATTAATATCTCAGAAAAAATCTAATTTTAAGCTTCTAGCTCTACATCCCAATACAAATAATCCATCCAGCTTTTATGTAGATAATTAGGAGGAAAATTTTTACCATTTCGATGCAAATCCTCAGTAGATGGTTGATAAGGATATTGAGTAAGTTTCATTTCAGAAGATTTAAGTAACTTTCCACCTTTCTTTACGTTACAAGCTGAACAAGCTGTTACAACATTATCCCAATGAGTCTCACCCCCTTTAGATCTTGGTAATAAATGATCAAAAGTTAACTCTTCTCCACTTCCACAATATTGACATGAAAATTTATCTCTAAGAAAAACATTAAATCTTGTAAAACTTGGTTTAGTCTGTGGAACGATATAATCTTTTAAAGCTATAACACTTGGTAATTTCATATTAAAGGAAGGACTTCTTACAACTCTATCATAATTGCTGACAATAATTACTCGGTTTAAAAAAACTGACTTTACAGTGTCTTGCCATGACCATAATGACAAAGGATAATAACTTAAAGGCCTATAGTCTGCATTTAAAACTAATGCAGGACATTTTTCTAATGATACATCTCGTTCAACAAAGCTATTCATAACTAAACCTTAGCTTAAATAAAAAATTATTTCAACACTAAGCAAATATTAAATTTTTTTTAAAATATATTCTAATGCTATGCTTGATGCTTCCATAGGAATATGATGGTCGCAGTTTTTAATTAAATGTGTCTTTATTTCTATATTATTTCTAATAAAAAAATCTTTAGCTTCTAACATAAAATTAGGTGAGACAACTTGATCTGCTTCACCATGGATTAACAAAGTATTGGTAGAAACTTTTTTTCTAGATTTTAAATCATTTTGGTTAATAATTTTACCAGAAAAACCTACTATACAGCTATATTCTTGATTAGATATCAGACCTAAATTTATTGACATCATACAGCCTTGACTAAACCCAGATAAACAAATTTTTTTATTCTCTAATTTAAACTCATTTTTAATCTCATCTATAAATGTATTTAATTTTTTTTCAGCTTTAATAGATTCTTCTAAAATATACTTTGGATCATCATTTGTTAAATCAAACCATTGAAAGCCTGATGGATTTATTGGACATCGTTCGTGACCATTTGGGCAAATGAAAATTGTATTTGGTAAATGTCTCTTCCAATTTAAAGATAACATACTTATATCTTTTCCATCGCCTCCATAACCATGCAATAAGATTATAGCATTATTAATGTCTTTCCCTTTATCGGGTTGGACAAATGTAGCATCAAGACAAAATTTCATAGTAAATTTTATTTATTTTCTATTTTCAAAGACATTCTACAATATAAAAATGATTTCAGGAACATTTGTAAGATTTATAATGATTATAGTTTTAGTTTTATTGATTTATTTTTTAAAAATTAATTATAATTAGATAACCATTCAATAAAACTTTTATCAGAAAAATCTAAAGATCCAAATATTCTTGCAAATTCTTGGCCTTGCTTATTAAAAATAATTGTCGTCGGTAATCCTCTTAAAGAAAATTTTTTTGCTAAAGTAATAGGATTATCAAAATATATATCTAAATTTTTAATATTTAACTCATTAAAAAATTCTTGGGACTTCTTTAAGTTATCTTTTCCAATATTAATTGGAAAAATTTCAAGATTATCTAAAATCTTAATAGATTTTAAAGCATCTAAAGAAGGCATCTCTTTTTTACATGGAGCACACCAAGTTGCCCAAAAATTAAGTATCACCACTTTTCCTTTGAAATTATTTAATTCAACAATTTCTTGTTTTGAGTCTAAAAAAGCCAAATTTTTGTAGGTTTTTAATTCCTTATTAATTACAATATTTTTAATATTTGGCACATCATTTGCTAAAGCATTTGATAGTAAAAAAATAAATATTATTAATAATCTCATGTTTTATCAGTATAATTAATTATCATGGCAAAAAATAAAAACAACCAGACAATATGGGTCTCAAGAATTAAAAAAAAAACCTCTAACTTATTTCAAAAAGTAGGTAGCTCAATAAATATAGATAAAAGATTATATAAAGAAGATATCAAAGGATCTATTGCACATGTTGAAATGTTGTTCAAACAAAAAATTATTTCTTTTAAGATCAAAAACAAAATTATTTATGGTCTTGGCAAAATAGAAAAAGAAATAAATAAAAATAAATTCGAATTTAATAATAAATACGAAGATATTCATATGAATATAGAAAAACGATTATTTCAAATTATAGGAGAAGAGGCTGGATATATACACACAGCAAGATCAAGAAATGATCAAGTTATAACTGATTTAAAATTATGGATAAAATCATCTACTAAAGAAATCAAACTTAATTTAGATAAAATAATTAAATCAACAATTAAAATTGCTGAAAAAAATATTGAAACAATTATGCCAGGTTTTACTCACCTCAAAAATGCCCAAGCTATATCCTTTGCTCATTATCTAATGGCTTATGTAGAAATGTTTACAAGAGATAAAAAAAGATTTGAAAATAATTTAAATAGTTTAAATGAAAATCCTTTGGGCGCCGCAGCTCTTACAGGAACTTCATTTAATATCGATAGAAATTATACAACCAAAAAACTTGGATTTAAAATTCCCACTAACAATTCTGTCGATACTGTTTCTGATAGAGATTTTGTTTTAGATTTTCTTTACAGCACATCAGTTTGTTCAATGCATATATCTAGAATAGCTGAGGAGCTTATCATTTGGAGTTCAGATGGTTTTAATTTAATTAATTTGTCAGATAAAATTGTTGCAGGCTCATCAATAATGCCTCAAAAAAAAAATCCAGATTTACTTGAATATTTAAGAGGAAAATCAGGTTATATGTTTGGAAATCTTTTTTCCATGTTAACAATATTAAAAGGGTTACCTTTATCCTATTTTAAAGATATGCAAGATGACAAAGAAATTGTATTCAATTCTTATGATAATTTAATCAATAGCTTAAAAATATTTGATGAAATTTTAAAAAATATTTCTCCTAATAAAAAGAACATGTACGAGTTGGCCAATGTTGGTTTTATTACTGCAACAGATTTGGCAGACTATTTAGTTAAAAATCACTCTATGTCATTTAGAAAAGCTTATCAAAAAACTGCAGAGATTGTAAATTTCGCAGAAAAGAAAAGAAAAAAATTATATGAACTAAAAATTGAAGAATTAAAAAAAATAGAGCCTAAACTAACTAACGAAGTACTTAAAATATTTGATTTGAAAAATTCAGTCAATTCTAAAAAATCATTTGGAGGAACATCTTTTGAAAATATCAAAAGAATGATAATGAAATATAAGAAAATAAAATGAAAAAAAATTTATTCATAATAATATTTATTTGTATTTTAGTTCAATCATGTGGGAAAAAAGGAGACCCTATCTATAAAGATGAAAAACAAAATACAAAAATATTAATCAATCAAATGAGTAGATCTTCATGATCTATAACAAAAATAAATTAACAATTGATGGGTTGAATGTTCAAAATCTAGCAAAAAAATTTAGAACCCCACTATATTGTTACTCATATAAAAAACTTCATGAAAACATATTAAATATCAAAAATAATTTTAAAAAAATTGATCCTTTAATATGTTTTGCGGTTAAATCAAATACCAACATTAAAATTTTAAAGGAAATTAAAAAATTTAATCTTGGAGCAGATGTTGTGTCTATTGGTGAACTAATGAAAGCCCTTAAAGCTGGAATTAAAGCTCAAAAAATAGTGTTTTCAGGTGTTGGGAAAACTAAAAATGAAATTGAGTACGCAATTAATAAAAGGATATTATTAATTAATGCAGAATCTAAAAGTGAAATTTTAGAAATTGAAAAAATTGCTAAATTAAAAAAAAAAAAAATTAATATTGGTATAAGATTAAATCCTAACACAGATGCTAAAACAATAAGTCAAATCTCAACTGGTAAAAAAGAGAATAAATTTGGTGTAGATGAAAAAACATTTTTAAGTTTAGTTTCTTATTTAAAAAAATCAAAAAATTTAAATTTAAAATGCCTAAGTGTTCATATTGGTAGTCAAATACTAAATAACCAGCCTTATTCTAAAATGTTAAAAGTAATTGATAAAATTATTAAAAAATCAAATCATACATTTGAATATATTGATTTAGGTGGTGGAATGGGAATTGACTATTTACATAATAACAATAAGTTTAATCTTAAAAAATATTCTTTAAATATTCAAAAATTTTTAAAAAAAAAAAATTCAAAAATAATCTTTGAACCTGGTCGATCTATCATAGGTAATACAGCTATTTTAATAACTAAAATTATTTATATAAAAAAAGGATATAAAAAAGATTTTATTATTTTGGATAGCGCTATGAATGACCTAATTAGACCAGCACTTTATAATGCTGAACATAAAATCATTCCTTTAAAAAAAAATAAAACTAAAACAAACAAACCTTATGAATTTGTTGGTCCAATTTGTGAAAGTACTGATAAATTTGCAACAATAAGAAAATTTCAAAAATTAAATGAAAAAGATTTTATTGCTATTTGTGATGTTGGTGCCTACGGAATGTCATTATCTTCTAACTACAATGTAAGACCTAAACCATTAGAAATAATGATTAAAGGCTCAAAAATTCAAATAATTAACAAAAGACAAAAGCTTTCTGAATTAATGTAACATTAAAAATAATGTTAAGAAATTTTATATTTAATATACTTTTTTTTATTGGAATAATTTTTATATCAATAATATTTTTACCTTCTTTAGTATTACCCCAAGCTGTTGTTATCTTTGGAGGAAAATTAATGGGCTGGTGGGCTGGTTTTTGTTTAAAAATAATAATGTTCACTAATATTGAAGTCATAGGTAAAGAAAACATTATTAAAAATGAAAAATTTTTTATTGCTGCATCGCATCAATCAATGTTTGAAACTTTTTTTCTTCAAACAATTTTTAATTCCCCAATTTTTATTTTAAAAAAAGAACTTCTACATATTCCAATTTTTGGTTGGTATCTAAGTAAAATTGGTTCAATTGCCATTAAAAGAAACAAAGTTACTAAAGATAATTTAAATTTTTTTTATAATATACATAAATTAATAAAAAAAACTTCAAGACCATTAATAATATTTCCTCAAGGAACTAGAATAAATCCAAAAGAACGCCCACCCTTTAAAAAAGGTGTTGGACGCATGTATGAAGAGCTTAAGATTTCTTGTCAACCTATTGCCATTAATTCTGGATATGTATGGCCTAAAACAGGTATTAAAAAACCAAATAAAAAAATTACTATTTCTATACTTCCAGCTTTTAACTCGAAGCTAAATAAAAATGAGTTTATAAAAAAACTAGAAGAAAAAATATATTGTGAATTAGATAGAATCAATTAACCCTTCATGGGCATAACAACATAAATACTGTCGAAATCTCCTGGATCTTTAATTAAAGCTGGCGAACCTGTATCATTAAAAAAAATTTCTATCTTTTCCCCATCAAGCTGTGAGGCAACATCAATTAAGTATCTTGAATTAAAACTAATTTCTAAATCGTAATCAAATTTTACTACTAAAGTTTCATTACCATCACCACTATTGGTATTGTTAACAGATAAATTTAAATTATTTTCAGTTAAACTAAATTTAACTCCATCTTTTTTATCTAGAGAGACTGAAGCAACTCGATCGACAGATCCTAAAAAAGATTTTAGGTCAATTTCAAGTTTTTTTTGATTATTCTTAGGAATAACCTGAATATAATTTGGAAATTTACCATCAATTAACTTAGATATTAAAATACTATTATCTAATTCAAATTTAATCTTAGATTTAACATTCGAAATTTTTACACCTCCATCATAGCTATCAAGCAATGAACAAAGTTGAAATATTGTTTTTTTAGGCAAAATTATTGGGTCAAAATTTATTTTTTTTTCTAATCTAATTTTAGAAATAGACATTCTATGACTATCTGTTGCAACTGCTGTGAGATAATTCTTATCATCCACTTCTGTTTGATGAAAATATATCCCACTTAAATAATGTCTTGTTTCATCATTAGATACAGAGAATTTACATTTATTAAGAAGTTTTAAAAGTTTTTTAGAATTTATTTCAAATTCATTTTCATTAAAATTTTCCTCAGTCAATGGAAACTCTGATGGACTAATGCAATTTAAATTAAATATTGATTTTTCCGATTCTATTTGAAGTTTACTTACATCAGTTAATGATAAATTAATTTTTTTGCCAGAAGTAAATTTTCTTACAATATCATACATTATAGATGAAGTAGTTGTAGTTTTTCCTTCTTGAATTACCTCAATATTATTAATCTGATGAATAAATATTAAATCTAAGTCTGTAGCTGTAATTGTTAATCTTGAATTACTAGCGTCAATTAAAACGTTGGATAAAATTGGCAAAGTACTTCTTTTTTCTATAACGCCTTGGCAGTAATTTAACGCTTGTTGTAAATCTTGTTGATTTAAATTAAATTTCATTACCTTTATTATTATATAATATTTGATTTTTTAGTTTGTTAATATTCTCAACCATTTCAGGGTCTTTTTCTTTTAATTTTTCTATTGTTTTTACTGAATGAATAATGGTTGTGTGATCTCGATTTGAAAACTCCCGCCCAATTTCTGGTAAAGATTTTGAAGTTAAATTTTTAGTTAGATATATTGCAGTTTGTCGTGGTCTTACTAAATATCGAGATCTTCTAGACGAAAGCATTTCATTTTTACTAATTTTAAAGAATTTACAAACTATTGTTTGTATTAAATCAATAGTTACTTTATTTTCAGTTAAGTTAAGTAAATCTTTTAAAACTACTTTGGTCTCAGATAAATTTGGAATCTTATTATAAATTCTTGAAAAAGAAATTATTCTATTGATCGCACCAACTAATTCTCTTATACTGGCCGTGATCTCTGTGCTTATATAATTCTGTATTTCTTTAGAAATTTTTATTTCATCTGAATAAAATTTATTTAATTCATTAGTTTTGTATTCTACAATCTTTTTTCTTAATTCATAATCAGGCTTTTGAATATCAACAACTAAGCCGCCTGAAAATCTTGATTTAATTCTTTCTTGAATTCTAGACAATTTATTTGGAGCTCTATCAGCAGAAACTATAATTTGTGAACCTTTATCTAAAAGTGCATTAAATGTATGAAAAAACTCTTCTTGCATAGCTTCTTTTCCATTCATGAATTGTATATCATCAATTAGCAAGGTATCAGAATTTCTAAAGTATTCTTTAAATTTAACCATATCATTAGATTTTATAGATTTAACAAATTGATACATAAATCTTTCAGCAGAAATAAACATTACTTTACTATTTTTTTTTAATTCAAGACCAATAGAATTTAATAAGTGAGTTTTACCCATGCCAACCCCTCCATATATATATAATGGATTATAATGAGAAATATTTTCTGAAACTTTTAAAGAAGCTTCATATGCAAGTTTATTACTAGAACCTATTAAAAAGTTATCAAACCTCTTATTTGAGTCTATACGATTATATTGTAAATATGAGTCTTTTATAAAGGAAACATTCTCTTTAATTTCAAGATTATTTATATTTTCTATTACTTCTTCTTTTTTAATAAACTTTTGATCTAAAATTTTAAACTCAATTCTTATTATATCTTTTTTATAATTTTTAATTATTTGTAGTATTTGATCCAAGTACCTTGAAGTAATCCAGTCACGAATAAATCGCGTAGGTACTGATAATATGATATAGTTATTAAATTCTTCTAAAAAATTAATTTTTTTCAACCAACTTTCATAAATTTCTAACCCTAATTTATCTTTCATTTTAGTTTGGATTGAACTCCAATCTAATGTTTGTGAAACCAAACTATCTACATTTTTATTAATAAAATTGTTATTCATAAATCTATGGGGAAATTCCACTTAGAAGTATTTAAAAAAATTTTCAACAAATTATTTTAAAATAAAAAAAATAAATAAAATCTCTGATTGTAGAAATATTTATCACTCTAAAAAGTTTATTTAAAAAAAAATTTTTTAATTTGATAAAATTAAATTTAAAGTTGTTAAATGATTTAATATTTATTTACTAAATCTAAATATAGATTATCTGTTCTAAAAAAATACATATGATGTAAGTTGCTCAGGTTGTATCAACCCTTACTATAAAAAACTATATGGCTGATATTTTTTTTGTAATTCTTGAGATGTTTCTTGAAGCATTTTGTTTTTTAATAATCCCTGTTTTTGAAATTTTCATTAGCTCAGAATTCAACTTAGGGAGGAATTTTAAAGCTTCTTTTTTCTTTTTATCATAAATTAAAAGGTTCATTTTTTTTAGAGCACTTCTGTATCTACTTTTTCTTAATTTATTTACTTTTGTTTGTTTAGAAATTCTTCTAATTCTCTTGATTGCTGATTTTGTGTTTGCCATATGCGCAGGGGTATAACTTGAGAATTTATATCGGTCAATAAAATAATTGTTTATTTTTGACAAAAATTACAAAAAAAAGTTGATCTGTTAGTAATTACTTTTTTAATAATTTTTCCTTTACATTTTTTTCTTTTACAATTAAGGCCTTCTCTTTGATAAACATTAAAATTATCCTGAAAACTTCCCTCAATCCCATGGGTATCTTTAAAATCTCTAATGCTAGATCCACCTTTTTTAATTGCATTTCTAAGTACTTTTTTTGAATTTTTAATTAAAAAATTACATTCAATTTTATTTAATAGTTTAACTTTTTTATTTGGTTTAATCTTACTAAGAAATAAAATTTCACTGGCATAAATATTTCCAACACCTGAAACAAATCTTTGGTCTATTAAAAAACTTTTTATATTTTTGTTTTTTTCTTTAAAAAAAGCTAACACATATTTTAAATTGAATTTTTTATCAAATGGTTCAGGACCTAAATGATTAAATCTTTTTTTTAAATCTTTACTATTTTTGATAAATTGAAAAAAACCAAAGCGTCTAGGATCATTATAAATTACTTTCAAAGAATCAAAAATTAATTCAACATGATTATGTTTTTTTGGAAGAAAATGTGAATGATAAAAACTTGTATTTGTAAACTTTGATGATTTTCTTCTATTAATAATATGGATAGTTCCTGACATGCCTAAATGGATTAAATAATAAACATCTCCTGAAAGAGATATTATTAAATATTTTGAAAATCTATCTACTTTAATTACTTTTTTATTTTTAAGATGCCTTTCAAAATTTATTGGTATTTTAAATCGTAAATTTCTATTTCTAACAATTACTTTTTTTACTTTTTTATCTGTAATATTTTTAATTAAAGATTGTTTTACAATTTCTACTTCTGGTAATTCTGGCATTTAATACTATATTGATTATATAAAATTATTTATGCAACAATATCTTCAAAATAAAAAAGGGCTAGTTCAAAATGTATTTGATAGAGTCTATAGTAAATACGATCTAATGAATGATTTTATGTCATTAGGTATTCACAGAATTTGGAAAAAAAACTTTATAAATATGATGAATCCTAGTTCAAATAAAAAACTTATTGATGTAGCATGTGGAACAGGTGACATAGGAAAGCTTTACCTAGATTATACGACTACCAATTCTCAAGTTACATGTGTTGATCCTAATCCAGGAATGATCAATGAAGGTAAAAAAAAGTTAACTAAATACAAGAATATTAAGTGGATAATAGCCTCAGCTGAAAATCTGCCAATTCCTGAAAATACTTTTGATTTTTATACTATTAGCTTTGGACTAAGAAATACAAAAAATTTGGAACGTTCTCTTTCTGAGGCTTTAAGAGTACTTAAACCAGGAGGAAGATTTCTATGCTTAGAATTTTCTAAAATCCAAAATTCTAATTTAGATTTTGTTTATAAAAATTATTCAAAACTAATACCTGTTGTGGGCAAGATAATAGTAGGTGAAAAAAAACCATATGAATATTTAATAAAAAGTATTGAAAATTTTTTAAATCAAGAAGAATTAATTTCATTGATGAGAGAAAAAAATTTTAAAAAATGTACTTATCGTAATTTATCTGGTGGAATTGTTTCTATTCATAGCGGTTGGAAGATTTAATGATAAGAAAATTAATCACTTTATTTAAATTAGGAAGAAAAGTTGCAAAATCAGATATTATTAAAATAATATCTAAATTTCAAGAACCATCAATAATTGTAAAAATTTTATTTAAGATATTGGCTTTTTCTTTTTCTCAAAAAAATCAAATCAACATAAATCAAAATGAAGGAGAGAGGCTATCTAGTTCTTTAGAATCAATGGGTACAACTTTTATTAAACTTGGACAATTTCTAGCTACAAGGCCTGACATTATAGGAGAAGAATTATCAAAAAAATTAGAAAATTTACAAGATAAACTCCCACCTTTTTCTATTCTTCAAGCTAAAGAAATAATAAAAAAAGACCTAGGTGAAAGCACTTTTAATTCAATAATTAATTTAAGTGAACCAGTAGCTGCTGCTTCTGTTGCACAAGTACACAAAGCTCAAATTAATGACAATGGGACAATTAAAGATGTAGCAATTAAAATTCTAAGACCAGATATTAAAAAGATATTTAATCAAGAAATTGATGCAATGATGTTGTTTGCTTTTATGATTGAGTCTTTAAACAAAAAAACAAAAAGATTAAAACTAGTAGAAGTAGTTTTTCTACTTAAAGAAATAACAAATCTTGAAATGGACCTTAGATTTGAAGCAGCTGCTGCAAATGAGTATGCGGAAAATACTAAGAACGATGTGGGAATTTTAGTACCTCAAGTTTATTGGAATTTTACAAGTGAAAATGTCATGACACTAGATTGGATAGATGGAGTTTCAATACGAGAAACCGAAGAACTTAAAAAAAGAAATATTAATACAAATAAAATTGCAGAAGATGTTATTCAACATTTTTTAAGACATGCTGTTAGAGATGGTTTTTTCCATGCTGACATGCATCAAGGAAATATCTTTATTGATAATAGTGGACAAATTGTTCCTATAGATTTCGGTATTATGGGAAGGTTGGATAAGATGAGTAAAAGATTTTTAGCAGAAATATTATTTGGTTTTATACAAAGAGATTATAAAAAAGTAGCTGAAGTACATATAGTTGCTGGATTAGTTCCAAAAGGAGTTTCTATAGATGATCTAGCTCAAGCTCTTAGATCAATTGGGGAACCTATTTTTGGTCAAGAAGTAAAAGACATATCTGGTGGTCGATTATTAAAACAGTTATTTGATGTTACAGAAAAGTTTAATATGCAAACTCAGCCTCAATTATTAATGTTACAAAAAACAATGGTAGTAGTAGAAGGAGTTGCTAGAAAATTAAATCCTAATACTAATATTTGGACTA
This sequence comes from uncultured Pelagibacteraceae bacterium, assembly GCA_902569055.1. Lineage (GTDB taxonomy): Bacteria > Pseudomonadota > Alphaproteobacteria > Pelagibacterales > Pelagibacteraceae > Pelagibacter. Next base: position 16,755 of record CACFSU010000008.1, read on the forward strand.
CCTCCAAACCTGTTCTTGAAAGTTGGTTAAAGGAAACGAAAGATCCATTAAATACCATTAACGACACACTGCAAAATACCTCGGAAGTAATTAAACGTCTTCCAGAGTTCCCTGAAATAATGGATAAAGCAAATCAAGCTTTAACATATCTTGCAAGTGGTCAAATACCTCAAAACTCTAATTCATATACTCAACTAAATAATAAAAAATCAGAAATGATGGCTTTTAGAAACCAATCTATTATTGGGATTTTAATTCTTGTAATTTTAGGGCTATTAGTATTTTAATTCACGCAATGAAAAACTTAAAAGATAAAAAGATATTGATGATAATTTGTGGAGGAATTGCCGCCTATAAAAGTCTTGAAACTATAAGAATTTTAAAAAAAAGTGGATGTAAAATAAAAACCATCTTAACTAAGAGCTCTAAAGAGTTTGTAACTCCATTATCAATTGCATCCTTATCAAAAGGTAAAGTTTACGACGATTTATTCAGTATAGAAAACGAAAGTGAAATGGATCATATTGCTTTATCTAGATGGGCAGATTTAATTTTGGTTGAACCAGCCACAGCAAATACAATTTCAAAACTTGCAAAAGGATCATCAGAAGATTTAGCTTCAACAGTTATTTTAGCTTCAAATAAACCTATTTTTTTAGTTCCAGCAATGAATATAAGAATGTGGGAACATCCATCTACAAAAAAAAATTTAGATGTTTTAAAGAATTATTCTTACAAGATTATTGGACCTGAAATTGGAGAGATGGCTTGCGGAGAATACGGTGAAGGAAAAATGACTGAGCCAGTTGATATAGTAAATAGAATTAATGATTATTTGTTAACTATTAATAAAAATAATAAACTGAAAGCCTTAGTAACAGCAGGTCCAACTAAAGAATATATAGACCCAATTAGATTTATTACAAATAAATCTAGCGGTAAACAAGGTTATGAAATAGCTAAATCATTATCAAGAAATGGTTATCAAACAACTTTAATATCAGGACCTACAAATCTTAAAATTCATGATGAAATTAAACTTATTAAAGTTGAAACTACAGACCAAATGTTTAAAGAAACACAAAAAAATTTACCAGTTGATGTAGCTATTTTTGCTGCTGCAGTTGCTGATTTTAAAGTTGCTGAAAAGCATGACGTAAAAATAAAAAAGAAAGATGAATTGAATATTAAACTAGAAAAGAATGTTGATATTTTATCTTATATTTCTAATCACAATTCAATGAGACCAAAATTAGTAATAGGTTTTGCAGCAGAAACAAATAATTTAGAGGATAATGCAATTGAAAAATTAAAGAATAAAAATTGTGACATGATTATAGCTAATGATGTTTCAAACAAAAGTATAGGTTTTGATTCAGACTTTAATGAAGTAACTATTTTTTATAAAAATAATAAAAAAGAAAAATTATTTGCAAAAAATAAATCTTTAATATCAGATGAGATAGTAGAAAGAGTCAAAAATCAATTAAATTAATGGTTAAAGTTTTAATTAAAAAATTATCTACTAAAGTTCAATTACCATCATACAAAACATCAGGAGCTTCAGGAGTGGATTTAATGGCTTTCATCAAGTCCTCAATAACAATTAAGCCTAAAACTTCTTCTTTAATACCTACTGGTTTATCAATAGCTTTTTCTGAAGATTATGAGGTACAAATAAGACCAAGATCTGGGTTAGCTGCCAAAAATAACATTAGTGTATTGAATACACCAGGTACTATAGACAGTGACTATAGAGGAGAAATTAAAGTAATAATTTATAATCATGGAAATAATGATTTTCTTATCAATAACGGAGATAGAATAGCTCAAATGATATTAATGCCTGTTGTTAAAATGGAGTTAGAAGAAACCAATAATTTGCCTGAAACAATAAGAGGAGAGGGTGGATTTGGTTCAACGGGTAAATGACTTCAATGTTAAATAAAAATCAACTTGAAAGATTTTCAAGACAAATCATTTTAAAAAATATTGGTGCTCTAGGTCAGAAAAAAATTATTCAGTCTAAAGTACTAATTATTGGTATGGGTGGTTTAGGGTGTCCTGTTGCTGAATTTTTAACTAGAGCAGGCGTTGGGTCTATAGGAATTGTTGATTCTGATAATGTTGATTTATCAAATATTCATCGTCAAAGTCTTTATGATATTAGCGATTTAAAAAAATCTAAAGTTATGGCTGCTAAGAAAAAATTAAAAAAAATCAATTCAAAAACAAAGGTTAATTGTCACAAAATACGACTAAATAAAAATAATTATAACAAAATTATAAAAGAATATGATTATATCGTAGATGGTTCTGATAATTTTAAAACTAAATTTTTAATAAATGATTTTAGTAAACTATCCAAAAAATTTTTAGTAACTGGAGCTATCAGTAAATTTGATGGACATATTTTTACGTTTGATTTTAAAAAAAAAGATACCCCTTGTATAAGAAGTTTTTTCCAAGAAAAAAAAATTTCAGATGACATATTGAATTGTGAATATGAAGGAATTTTGGGAACTGTAGCAGGTATTATTGGCACTATACAAGCTAATGAAGTTTTAAAAAAAATTTTAAATATTGGTAAAAATCTAAATGGTTATATTCTAATTTTAGACTTACTAAATTTAAGTTTTAGAAAAGTTAAATTGAATAAACTCAAAAATGTTTAAAAAAATTCTAATAATTTTTTTTTCTTTATTATTTTTTTCGATAGCTACTGCTGAAGATATTTTTCTATCTTTAAAAAAAAATAAAGTTAATGTTAGATATGGTCCAAGTTTTGAATTTCCAATAAAATATGTTTATAAAAAAATTAATTTTCCAATTAAACAAATTGATAAAAAAGAAAATTTTCGAAGAATTGTAGATATTAAAAATAATAGTGGCTGGATACACATTTCTCAATTAAAAAAAATAAGTTCAGTAATCACTTTAAAAGAGAAAATAATGTTTAAAAAGCCAACAATTTTTTCTAAGCCTATTGCTAGAATTGAAAAAGGTAGATTATTAATAATCCAACATTGCAGCAAAGAATGGTGTAAAATTAAAACAAATAATTTTAAAGGTTGGGTTAATAAAGAAAATCTTTGGGGAATAGTAAATTAAAATTTATAACAAAGTAATTCCATTTTTTAAAAAAAATATAGCTAGAATAAAAACTAACGTAATGTAAATTAAAAAATAGACTGTATATTTTATATATTTTTTCATAATAAAATTTTTTTTTAATTTTAGTTTTTATTTTTTTTACTCATCCACCATTTATCCAAAATAAAATACCAGACAGCATTTGCTAATGGCTCAACTATAGCATCAGTCAACGCTACTACAAAAGATACACTTGATATAGTCATTAAAACTGTAATAGCTATTATAAAATGCCCAATTGTATAAATAATTGTTCTTAAAATTGAGCCTTTATTAGAACTATAAATATTTCCAGCTGCTTTAAATAGTCCAGATGTAAGTTCCATTTATTTTTTAAAAAGATTTTCTAAAACACATGCAACTAAATGTATCCTAGCTTGTTCACCTCCATTAAAAAAATTATGATATTTCGTATTGTTTGTTATCCATACTTTTCCATCAGCTGGAAGATGTTTGGCAACATTTTCTATAACCATTGAACAACCTTTATTTGTTATAATAGGCACATGAAGTCTACATTCTGGATCCTTATGCCAACTTAAAGTTGATCTTGGTTCTTTCAGCAATAATCTTACTCTTCCTAATTTGTATCTTTTGCTCAATATCTCATAAACTTCTTTAAAATATGTTTTCTCAAATTCTGGAATTAATTGTGTATATTTAGACTCATCTATATCAATATCCCTTGAAACTTCTTTTCCAGTATCATCAGCAATTGTCCAATACTTACCTCTTATATTATTTCCTTTAATAGAACTCTCATCATTAGGGATTTGATTTATTGGTATTGCACCAAAATGAGTAACACCAGGAGAATTAAATTTTTTATTTTTTAATATCTTATCTAAATCCTCTCTCAATTTTGAAATATCAAAATTAAGATTAGGAACTTCATAAAAGTCCTCAAAACTTGTTGTTGTCATATATTGTTCCGCTTTTTTATGGTTTAATTTAATTTTAAATCGAATCTATCTGCATTCATAACTTTGACCCATGCAGAAATAAAGTCTTTTATAAATTTATCTTGAGAATCATCACATGCATAAACCTCTGCTAAAGCTCTGAGTTGAGAATTAGATCCAAAAATAAGGTCTACTCTTGTACCTATCCATTTAATTTTCTTTGTTTTTCTATCTATCCCATTAAATGTTTGTTCAGATTTATCTGTTTCTTTCCAAGTTATATTCATATCTAATAGATTTATAAAATAATCATTAGTTAGCACACCTGACTTATTAGTAAAAACACCATGTTTTGAATTATCAAAGTTAGTATCTAAAACCCTCATTCCACCTACAAGAGCTGTCATCTCTGGAGCTGTAAGACCCATTAACTGTGCTTTATCAATTAATTGTTCTTCAGAAGAGATATTTGATGCTCCACCATTCAAATAATTTCTAAAACCATCAGCTTGAGGTTCTAACAAACCAAATGAATGAATATCAGTCTGATTTTGTCTTGCGTCTCCTCTTCCAGGTGAGAATGGTACATTTATTTTATGACCTGCTTTTTTAGCTGCCATCTCTATACCAACGCTTCCTGCTAAAACAATTAAATCAGCCATAGAAACACTTTTCTTTTTACTATCAAATCGTTTTTTAATTTTTTTTAAATCATTAATAATTTTTAAGAGTTTCTTTGGATTATTCACTTTCCAATTTTTTTGTGGCTCTAACATTATTCTACCACCATTAGCTCCGCCTCTTTTATCAGAACCTCGGAAAGTTGATGCAGATGCCCAAGCAGTAGAAACTAATTCAGATATTGATATTTTTGATTTTAAAATTTTTAATTTTAAATCTTTAATATCTTTTGATTTTAATTTATATTTTGGTTTATCTATTGGGTCTTGCCAAATTAATTCTTCTTTTGGCACTTCATTTCCAAGATAACAAGCTCTAGGACCCATGTCTCTATGAGTTAATTTAAACCATGCTCTTGCAAATGCATCATGAAATTCTTTTGGATTTTCGTGAAAATGTCTAGTTATAGGTCCATAACTTGGATCTACCTTAAGAGAGATATCTGTTGTTTGCATCATAGGAGGATGAAGAACATTTTTATCATGTGCATCGGGTACCATTTTAATCTCTTGTCCATTTTTCTTTGGTGTCCATTGATGTGCTCCTGCTGGACTTTTTGTAAGCTCCCATTCATGTCCATAAAGACAATCTAAATAACCCATATCCCATTTAATAGGATTCTGAGTCCAAGCACCTTCAATACCGCTACTTATTGTATCTACACCTTTTCCTGATTTATAACCGCTGTTCCATCCAGTAGCTTGATCTTGAATTCTTGATGCTTCAGGGTCCGGGCCTTTATGAGATTCGGGTGCTGCTCCGTGTGATTTTCCAAATGTATGACCACCTGCAACTAATGCTGCAGTTTCATAATCGTTCATAGCCATTCTTCCAAATGTTTCTCTAATATCATGTGCTGCAAGCAATGGATCAGGATTAGCATCTGGTCCTTGTGGATTCACATAAATTAATCCCATATGTGAGGCTCCTAAAGGTTGTTCTAAATCTCTTTTTCCACTATATCTTTTAACATCTAACATTTCTTTTTCTGAGCCCCAGTAAATATCATCTTCTGGTTCCCAAATATCTATTCTTCCAGCACCAAAACCAAATGTTTTGAATCCCATAGAATCTAAAGCTACGTTACCGACTAGAATAAACAAATCAGCCCAAGAAATTTTTTTTCCATATTTTTTTTTGATTGGCCATAAAAGCAGTCTTGCTTTATCTAAATTTACATTATCCGGCCAAGAATTTAATGGTGCAAAACGTTGGTTTCCTGTTCCTGCTCCTCCTCTACCATCTCCTGTTCTATAAGTCCCTGCTGCATGCCAAGCTAATCTAATAAATAATGGACCATAATGACCATAATCTGCTGGCCACCATTCTTGTGAGTCTGTCATTAATTTTTTTAAATCTTTTTTAAGAGACTTGAAGTTAAGTTTTTTAAATTCTTTTGAATATTTGAATTTTTTATCCATAGGATTTGATAAATTAGAATGCTGGCTGAGAATTTTAAGATTCAAACTATTTGGCCAAAAATCTCTGTTGGTTTGACCTCTGCCAGCTGAGAATTTTGCTGGAGTTCCTGATCCCGTAAATGGACATTTGCTTATTTCTTTAGCTTTAAAAGATTTATTTTTAAAATTTTCAGTACTCATAATTTTATCCTTAGTTTAATATTCTTAAAGATACTACTTTATAATGATTCTAAAAAGGTGTCAATTGTATAAAAGTGACGCTGATTTATTAAAAGAAATTAGTCTTCTAGTTTAACTAGAACTTCTATAGATTTAATTTTTTTTCCATCTATTTTTTTTAAAACATTTATTGGTCCTATTTCAGAGTTTTCTAAATCAATTAATTTTTCTTCTTTTAAATCATAAAAATGATGATGATCAGAAATATTAGTATCAAAATAGGTTTGATTTGAGTTTATCGCTATTTGTTTTAAATAACCTTTTTTTTTCAAACGCGTGAACAGTGTTATAGACTGTAGCTAATGATATCTTATTATTTAATTGTCTATTAATTTTTTTCACCAAATCATTAACTGTGAAATGGAATGTTTTTTCAGTATCAAATAGAACTTCACATATTTGAAGTCTTTGTTTGGTAGGTCTTAATCCAGATTTTCTTAATTTTTCTGTATATTTCACAATTTGAATGTATTGTTAGTTATAATTATTCTAAACTAGTATTATAATTATATTATATATTTATAAAATCAAGTAAATAAGAATACTCAATTTTATGAAAAAAAACTCATACTCTCACGATGAGCTTATAAATTGTGGTAAAGGCAAATTATTTGGCCCAGGTAATGCAAAATTACCTCTACCACCTATGCTTATGTTTGATAGAATAACTGAAATTAATGATAATAAAGGAGCTTTTAAAAAAGGATCATTAAAAGCTGAATTAGATATCAAAAAAGATCTTTGGTTTTTTGATTGTCATTTTAAAGAAGATCCAGTTATGCCAGGATGCTTAGGTCTTGATGCTATGTGGCAATTAGTTGGTTTTTATTTAGGTTGGATTGGAAACCCAGGAAAAGGAAGGGCATTAGGAGTTGGAACAGTAAAATTTACAGGTGAAGTCTTACAAGAAGTTAAATTAGTCCGTTATGAGATAGATATGAAAAAAATTATGTCACCAGGTGGAACAACAGTAGGTCTTGCTAATGGTATAGTCCTAGCAGATGAGAAGAAAATATATTCAGCAGAAAGTTTAAAAGTAGGTTTATTTAAATAATGAAAAGAGTAGTAATAACAGGTTTGGGAATTGTTTCTTGCTTAGGCAATAGCCAAGAAGAAGTTCATCAATCCTTATTAAATTCAAAATCAGGAATTTCTTTTGCTGAAGAATATAAGGAACACAATCTTAAAAGCCACATTCATGGTAAACCAAATATAAAACTCGAAGATCATGTAGATAGAAAAACAATCAGATTTATGGGTTCAGGATCAGCTTATAATTTTATAGCAATGAAAGAAGCTATTGAAGATTCTGGATTAGAAGAAAAAGATGTAAGTAATTTTAAAACTGGAATTGTTATGGGTTCTGGAGGGCCTTCAATAGAAAATGTAATTTTAGCTGCAGACAAAACTAGAGCTAAAACTCCAAAATTGATGGGACCTTTTGTAGTTCCAAGAACTATGGCTAGCACCGCTTCTGCTACACTTGCAGTTCCTTTTAAAATCAAAGGAACTAACTACACCATGAGTTCTGCATGTGCAACTAGCGGACATTGTATTGGAAATTCTATGGAACTAATCCAGATGGGTAAACAAGATATTGTTTTTGCTGGTGGTAGTGAAGAAATACACTGGGCAATGACTGCTATGTTTGATGCAATGACTGCATTGTCTTCCAAATATAATGATACTCCTGAAAAAGCTTCGAGAGCATATGATAAAACTAGAGATGGTTTTGTAATAGCAGGTGGTGGTGGTGTATTAGTGCTAGAGGAGTACGAACATGCTAAAGCTAGAGGAGCCAAAATATACGCAGAATTAACCGGTTATGGAGCAACTTCAGATGGATATGATATGGTAGCTCCATCAGGTGAAGGAGCGGTGAGATGTATGAAAATGGCCATGGCGACTGCTAAAAATAAAATTGATTATATCAATACTCATGGTACTTCTACTCCAGTTGGAGACATTACAGAATTAAATGCTGTAAAAGAAACTTTCGGAGCAGAAATTCCAAAAATAAGTTCTACGAAATCTTTATCAGGTCATCCGTTAGGTGCAGCTTCAGTTCATGAAGCAATCTATTGTTTAATCATGATGAAAAATAATTTTATTACAGGGTCTGCAAACATTAGTGAGATGGATGAAGAGGCTAAAAAATTCCCAATAATTGTTAAAACCGAGACAGGCATAACTATAAATAGTGTGATGTCTAATAGTTTTGGCTTTGGTGGAACCAACGCTGCATTAATTTTTGAAAAGATTTAATTATGAATTTAATGAAAGATAAAAAAGGATTGATAATGGGTGTTGCAAATGAAAGATCTATTGCTTGGGGTATTTCACAAAAACTTGCTGGGGCAGGAGCAGAGCTTGCATTCACCTACCTTGGTGATGCTTTAAAAAAAAGAGTGATTCCTTTAGCAGAAAAATTAAATTCAAAAATAACATTTAGTTGCGATGTTGAAAAAAAAGAGGAAGTAACAAAATTATTTGAAGATATCAAATCTCAATGGGGTGAAATTGATTTTGTAGTTCATGCAGTTGCATTTTCTGATAAATCAGAATTATCTGGTGAATATTTAAATACTACTAGAGAAAACTTTTTAAAAAGTATGTTAATCTCTTGTTTTTCATTTACTGAAGTTGCAAAAGAAGCAACTAAGATAATGAAAAAAGGTGGGAGCTTGCTAACTTTAACTTACGAATCTACTAAAGCTATTCCTAATTATAACGTAATGGGTGTTTGTAAATCGGCATTAGAATCAAGTGTTAAATATTTAGCAAGAGATTTAGGTACTAAAGGCATAAGAGTAAATGCAATAAGTGCTGGACCGATTAAAACATTAGCAGCTTCTGCTATTGGTGATGCAAAATTTTTATATAAATGGAATGAAGACCACTCTTTCCTAAAAAAAAATGTAGATATTCATGATGTTGGTAATTCAGCACTATATTTATTAAGCGATCTTGCTAATGGCGTTACAGGTGAAATTCATTACGTAGATGCAGGATATAACAAGGTTGGTATGCCAGATCCTAAAAATATCTCTAAATAATAAATAATGCTTATTTTAGTTTGGTTTATAGTTTGTATTATATTTGCATTTGTTCATTTTTTTCTTGGAAACTCAGGACATGCCTTAGAACTATTTGCATTTTTGAGTGCATTGGCATTATTCTTAATAAGTAAAATTAAATATAAAATAAAATAAATATAAAAAAGTTAGAGGTTAAATTTAATTAGCTTTTAACAGGTGGCTATAAAATTTATTCTGCAGCTTGTTTCATAGAAAGTTTAACTTTACCTCTATCAAAACCAATCACTTTAACTTTCACTTCATCACCTTCTTTTACAACATCAGTAACTTTAGCGACTCTTTTGCCTGCTAACTCTGAAATATGAACAAGTCCATCTTGTTTTCCTAAGAAATTAACAAATGCACCAAACTCCATAATCTTCATTACTTTACCAGAATAAATTTTATTTAGTTCAGCTTTTGCAGTAATATCTTTAATCATTTGCATAGCAATATTTCTAGATTCTTCATCTGGAGCAGCAACTGTTACAACTCCTTCATCATTTACGTCGACTTTAGCTCCTGATTTTTCAACAATTTCTCTTATAGTTGCTCCACCTTTTCCTATAACAGCAGCAATATCTTTTTTATCAACAGTAATTTTTTCCATTTTAGGAGTATGTTTTCCGACATCAGCTCTTGATTCTCCTAAAGCTTTATTCATTTCACCTAAAATATGAACTCTTCCATCTTTTGCTTGGTTTAATGCTTGCTCCATGATTTCAAAAGTAATACCTGTAATTTTGATATCCATTTGAAGTGAAGTAATTCCATCTTTGGTTCCTGCAACTTTAAAGTCCATATCTCCTAAATGATCTTCATCACCCAAGATGTCCGATAGGACAGTAAAATCATCTCCTTCTTTAATTAATCCCATTGCGATACCTGCAACTGGCTCTTTAATTGGCACCCCTGCATCCATTAATGCAAGTGAAGTCCCACAAACTGTAGCCATTGATGAAGATCCGTTAGACTCTGTAATATCTGCGACTACTCTAAAAGTATATGGAAATGCCTCTTTTGAAGGTAATGAAGAATGAATTGCTCTCCAAGCTAATTTACCATGTCCTATTTCACGCCTTCCAGTTCCAATTCTTCCAGTTTCACCGACTGAAAAAGGAGGAAAATTATAGTGAAGCATAAATCTTTCTCTTTTAAGCCCGTCTAAGCTTTCTATTCTTTGTTCATCATCTGATGTTCCTAAAGTAGCTGTTACGATAGCTTGTGTTTCACCTCTAGTAAATAAGGCAGAACCATGAGTCCTAGGTAAAACACCAACTTCGCATGAGATAGGTCTAACTTCAGATAACCCTCTACCATCTATTCTATTTTTATTTTTAATAATATCAGTTCTAACAATTGATTTTTCAAGATTTTTAAGTTCTGAGTTTACATCTAAATCAGTATAATCTTCGTCTTCTTCGTAAAGTTTTTTTGCTTTCTCAGTAATTTCTGAAATTTGATTTGATCTATCTTGCTTATCTCTTGTAGCAAAGGCTTTCTTCAAATCTTCAGTAAAATTTTCTTCTAATTTTTTCTTAACTTTAGATAAATCTTTTTTTTCGACAATCCACTCTGGTTTTTTACATTCTCTTGCAAGTTCTTCTATCATTTCAATTACTGGAACAAAACCTTCATGGCCGAATTTAACTGCATTTAACATTTCTTCTTCTGTTAAACCACTAGTTTCTGACTCTACCATAAGCACAGCATCTTTTGTGCCAGCTACGACTAAGTCTAATTTAGATTTTTCTAAATCAATTTTAGATGGGTTTAAAACATATTTTCCATCAATATAACCAACTCTAGAGGCTCCAACTGGACCCATAAAAGGCATTCCAGAAATTGATAATGCTGCCGAAGAAGCTATTATGGACAAGATATCTGCTTCATTTTCTTTATCGTAAGAAATTACAGTTGGTAATAACTGTACTTCATTTTTGAATTCATCAGGAAATAGAGGTCTGATCGGTCTATCAATCAATCTTGAGATTAATGTTTCGCTCTCAGTTGGTCTCGCCTCTCTTTTAAAATATCCTCCTGGAATTTTTCCAGCTGCATAATATTTTTCTTGGTAATTTACAGAAAGTGGAAAGTAATCCATATCTGGATTTACTTTTTTTGCTCCTACTACTGTTGCTAAAACAACTGTTTCTCCACATGTTGCAATAATTGCTCCATCTGCCTGTCTTGCTACTTTACCTGTTTCTAAACTAATTTTCTTTCCTGCTACTTCAATTTCCTTCTTGTATACTTTAAACATTTCATTTCCATTTCTTTTCGTTCGTTTCTTTCCATTTCATTCTATCTATTTTGACTTCTATTTTCTTAAATTCAATTTCGACAGTACATTTTTGTAAGAGTCCATTTTATTTTTTTTAAGGTACTCTAACAATTTCTTTCTTTTATTGACCGCTCTCAACAACCCTACTGAAGAATGTTTATCCTTTTTAAATTGTTTAATATGTTTGGAGAGAGACTCAATTTTCTCTGTTAACAACACTATTTGTATTTCTGAAGATCCAGTATCTTTACTGTGTATTGCTAATTCTTTAATCTTACTATTCATACTTCCTTTTCCTTATTTGTTTGTTTAATTAAGTTTTCTATTTTTTCTGCATACTCAAATGACTCATCTTTTCTAAAAATTATTTTTGGTAAAAATTTCACAAATACTCTCTGAGACAAAATTTTTCTTATTAAAAATGAGTATTCTTTAAGTTTTTCTATAATTTCATCTGCATTTTTTCCACCTAAAGGCATTACATATGCTTTAGCAATTTTTAAATCTTGACTCATTTTAACTTCGGTTACTGTAATAGTATTTGTCTCCAAATTAGGGACTTTTGCCTCATTTCTTATAAATATCATGCTCAAAGCTTGTTTAATCATTTCCCCAACTCTTAACTGTCTCTGAGTAACCGATTTTCCTATTCTATCTACCATTATATAGTTCTTTCTTTTGATGTAACATTAAATGCTTCAATTGTATCGTTTTTTTGAAAATCCATGTAATCTTTTATTGTAATACCACATTCCTGACCATTGCTTACATGTTTAACCTGATTTTTTTCTCTAAAAATAGTGTCTATTTTTCCTGTAAAAACTATCTTACTATCCCTAATCAATCTTACATTAGAAATGCTGGTAATTTCTCCTTCAATTACCTTACATCCTGCTACTTTCCCGGCCCCAGATACTTTAAATAATTCTAAAATCTGAGCTGAGCCTATAATTATTTCTTGTAAATCTGGAGTAAGTAATCCAGACATTCTTTGTTTAATATAATCTAAGACTTCATAAATAATATTATATGAAGAAATTTTTATATTTTCATTTTCAGCAAGTTTTTTAGCTTCTTTGCTAGGTTTAACGTTAAAAGCAACTAATACTGCTTTTGAAGCTTTGGCTAATATTATATCTGTTTCTGTAACCATACCAATATCGGCTAAAATTATTTTTGGTTTTACTTCATCATGTTTAATTTGACTAATTGCATTTTTTATCGCCTCAGAAGATCCATGAACATCAGATTTAATAATTAAATTTAATTCCTTAGTTGATTTATCAGAAAATGCTGATTCTTGGGTTGCAAATGACAAGGGGTTTTTAGCAACTTTATTTTCTTGAGCTCTATTTTCGCTTAAGGTTTTAGCTTCCTTCTCACTATTTAATACAATAAAATCATCCCCTGCTTTTGCGGCACCATTAATTCCTAAAATTTCTACAGGTGTTGAAGGATATGCTTCATTAATATTTATTCCTTTGTCACTAATAATTGCTCTAACTTTTCCCCATTTTAATCCACTAACAAAAAAATCACCTTTTTTTAATGTACCAGTAGTGACTATAATTGTTGCAACTGGTCCTCTACCTATGTCAATTTTAGACTCTAAAACTACTCCAGTAGCTTTAGTATCAAAGTCAGTTTTTAAATCTAATATTTCAGCTTGAAGAATAATTGATTCAATTAGTTTATCTAAATTCATTTTTGTTTTTGCAGAAATTTCTATCATCAAGGTATCGCCTGATAAATCTTCTGCGATTAATTCATATTCTAATAATTGATTTTTAATTTTTTGAGAGTCAGCTTCAGGCAAATCACATTTATTAATTGCAACAACTATAGGTACATTTGCAGCTTTTGCATGTTTTATTGACTCTACTGTTTGTGGCTTTACTCCATCATCAGCTGCAACAACAAGTACAACTATATCTGTTAATTTTGATCCTCTGGCTCTCATTTCAGTAAAAGCAGCATGCCCAGGTGTATCAATAAATGTTATCTTATTTGATTGGCTTTCAATTTGATAAGCACCGATATGTTGTGTTATTCCTCCAAACTCTCCTGAAACTACATTAGCACTTCTTAAAACATCAAGTACGGAAGTTTTACCATGATCAACATGACCCATGACAGTTACTATTGGAGGTCTATTTTTTAAATTTTCTACTCTTGTGGCTTTTATTTTTTTTATTATTTCTTCTGCTTTTTCTTCTCTTATTGGATTATGACCAAATTCTTTTACTAAATATTCTGCAGTATCTGCTGCTAAACTTTGATTAATTGTTACTGTTACACCCATACCAAATAAATGTTTAATAACATTACTCGACTGCTCTGCCATTCGGTTAGCCAGTTCTCTAACTGTGACTACCTCTGGTATATTTACATCTCTTTTTACTGGTTTTAAATTTTCTTTATTTTCATTTTTATTTAAATTTTTTTGTTCTTTTTCTCTTGCTCTTTTTACTGAAGCCAGGCTCCTTTCTCTTGCCTCTATCTCATCACTTAAAGCTCTGGAAACTGTTAGTTTAACCTCTCTTTTTTGAGTTCCTAATTTTTGTTTTTTTTCTTTTCCCTCATTATCGCCTTTAATTCGTCTAGTAGCTCTTTGCTCAGCTAATTTTCTTCTTTCGAAATCATTAGAGTTTGCAGGAATTTTTCCACCAAAAGATGATTTTAATGAAGTTCCTCGATTAAATGAAGCTGGTTTTGGTCTACCTCCTACACCTGAATGTCTAAAAGAACTCCCTTTTTTTATTAAATTTTTTTTTGATTTATCTATTACTGTTGATTTTTTATCTTGAGTTTTAGCTATCTCTATATTCTTTAAAGATTTTTTGGCTGTGCCAGAAATAGTTAGTTTTGTTTTTTTGTTTTCCATAGCTCATCTCTCAATCTTTATAAACAATATTTCTCGCAGACATAATTAATTCATCTGACTCTTCTTTTGATAAAGCAAAATCCTCAAGATAGCCTTGAATTTTGACCCTTTCACCTTTTACTACATCATATCCCCCTGTTAATTCATCAGATGCAAGATCTGCAAAATCCTCTAAAGTTAGAATCTTTTGCTCACCTAATGTAACTAGCATTCCAGGAGTTAATCCTTTTAAATTAATTAAAGACTCTTCAAGTCCAAGATCTTTAATTCTTTGAGAAATATCCTCTTGATCTTTCTCATGAAATTCTTTTGATCTTTCAATTAAAGCTTTAGCTGTATCTTCTTCTATACCTTCAATTTTAACTAAATCCTCAGCGGAACTATCTTTAATATCATCAATTGTTGAAAATCCCTCGGCAACTAATAACTGACCAAGCGTTTCATCTAGTTCTAAATTTTTAACAAAATTTTCCGTTTTTTCCTTAAACTCTTGTTGCCTTCTTTCAGAGTCTTCTTGATCTGTCATTATATTAATTTCATAATTTAAAAGCTTAGTAGCTAAACGAACATTTTGTCCTCTTCGACCTATCGCTTTACTTAAATTTTCTTCGGTCAAAATTACATCAAGTTTTTTTCTATCTAAATCTACATTAACTCTTTGCACTTCTGCTGGAGATAAAGCATTAGATACTAAAATAGCTGGATCCTCTGACCAATTCACTATATCAATTTTCTCTCCTTGAAGTTCATTAACAACAGCTTGGACTCTTGATCCTCTCATACCAACACAGGCTCCCACAGGATCTAAGGAAGTATCTACAGCTTTAACACAGATTTTTGCTCTACTGCCAGGATCTCTTGATGAAGATTTAATTTCAATTAAACCATCATAAATTTCAGGAACCTCTTGTACAAAAAGTTTTTCCATAAATTTAGGATGAGCTCTAGATAAAAAAATTTGTTGACCTCTAGGTTCTCTTCTAACATCTGAGCAATAAGCTTTAACTCTATCACCAGCTTTAATATTTTCTCTGGGTATCATCTCATTTTTTTGAATAATTGCTTCTGTTCTTCCTAAATCTACAATAATATTTCCAAACTCTAGCCTTTTAACAATACCACTTAAAATAGTATCTTTTTTGTCAATAAAATCATTATATTGTCTTTCCCTTTCAGCCTCTCTAACATTAGAACTGATTACATGCTTAGCAGTTTGAGCAGCTATTCTTCCAAAGTCAAAAGATGGTAAAGGTTGAAGAACTTCGTCACCAATTTTTTTATCCTTGTTTGTTTCATTCAAATTTATTGCATCTTCAAGTTTTATTTCTGTACTTGTATTCTCTGGATTTTCTGCAATTACTAATTTTCTAAAAAGTTCAATATCACCATTTTCTCTATTAATAAGAACTTTAATTTCATTATCTTGTCCAAACTTAGATTTTGCAGCTTTAGCAATACCTGTTTCCATTGAACTAATAATTAATTCTTTATCAATAGACTTCTCTAAAGCAACAGCTTCAGCTATTCTTAATAATTCTAGTTTATCAGCTCTTTTATTTAACATATTTTTGTTCGTTCCAAAAAAAAATGGGCTAAAGCCCATTTTGTAAATTCAGCAATGTAATGGCAATATATAAAAGATTTTTTTTTATTCAACAGAAACTATTTAGAAAAAAGATCAGTTTTATCAGTCTTTTCCCAAGAAAAAGCTCCATCACTTTCTGGAGACCTTCCAAAATGACCGTAAGCTGACGTCTTTTCATAAATCGGTTTATTGAGATTTAGCATCTCTCTTATGCCTCTAGGACTTAAATCAAAATTTTCTTTAATCTTTGATTCAACAAATTTATTTTTTTCAGAGTCATTATCAAACAAATCTACATATATTGATAAAGGTTTAGATACTCCAATAGCATAAGCTAATTGTATCAAGCATTTATCAGCAATTTTAGAAGCAACTACATTTTTAGCAATATATCTAGATGCATAAGCCGCAGACCTGTCAACTTTAGTTGGGTCTTTTCCAGAAAAAGCGCCTCCCCCATGAGGAGCCGCACCTCCATAAGTATCTACAATTATTTTTCTTCCTGTAAGTCCACAATCTCCATCGGGTCCACCGATTACAAAATTGCCAGTTGGATTTACGTAAAATTCATCTTCATTAAATCCGTCTAAAAAAAAATTTGGAATAGAATCTAATAAATATGGTCTTAAAAGTTCTCTTACATGAGCTTGATTTACATCTGCAGAATGTTGGGATGATATGACGACAGATTTAACTTTTTTTGGTTTACCATTTTCATACTCAAATGTTACCTGGCTTTTAGAGTCCGGTTCAATATTTTTTAATTTACCTGACTTCCTATCCTTTGCCATTAGTCTTAATATTTTATGAGAAAAATAAATAGGTGCTGGCATTAATTCATCTGTTTCGTTACATGCATATCCAAACATTATACCTTGATCGCCTGCACCTTCATCTTTATTTCCTGATGAATCTACTCCCATAGCAATATCTACAGATTGAGAATGCAAATGACTTTCAATTTTAGTTGCATCTTTCCAAGTAAATCCTTCTTGGTCATAACCAATATCCTTTATACAATCTCTCACCTTTTGAATTAATTCATCTTTTTTTATTTCTGGACCCCTAACTTCACCTGCTAAAACAACTTTATTTGTTGTAGTTAAAGTTTCGCAAGCAACCCTAGAGTAAGGATCGTTAGATAGATATTTATCTACTACCATATCGGAAATTCTATCTGAAACTTTATCTGGATGTCCTTCTGATACAGACTCGCTAGTAAAAAGGTAATTTTTTAAATTGCTCATTTTGGATTTCTATTAAATGAAAAAATTAAAAAAATATACAATAAAATCATTAGTAAAAATATTTTATTACCAAATTTAGAAAAAATAGTTGTTTCAACAGTTCTTTTTTCTTTAAAGTCAATATATCCACTTTTACCAAGAAAAATTTTTTGTTCAGCTAATCCTATTGGATTAATTATAGCAGTAATGCCGTTATTAGATGATCTGATTACATATTTCCCACTCTCTATTGCCCTAAAAATACTGTGTGCATAATGTTGATATGGTCCAATTGAATTTCCAAACCAACCATCCTCAGAAATATTAACTATATAATCAAATTTATTATCTTTAAAAATCATACCAGAATAAATTATTTCGTAACAAATCAAAGGTAATATTTTAAATGAAAAACTATTACTATTAATATCAATAATATCTCTTTTTAATCCACTACTATATGATTGATAATTATTAGTTAAAGATTTTAAACCTATGATCCTTAAGATTTTTTCTAATGGTAAAAATTCTCCAAATGGTACTAGTTTTACTTTTTCATAAGAATGAATCAAATTAAGTTCATTATCATAAATTGAAAAAGAGTTAAAAAATTTAGTCTTACCATTTTGAGTTTTTTGACTATTAATTCCTAGTCCTAATAAATGATTTTCATTAAACTTTTCATTAAATAAATATTTAAATTCAATAAGTTCAGATTGAGAAATATTTGGTATAATTCCTTCAGGCCATAAAAATAATATTTTATCGTTTAAAGATGGATTGCTAAGTTCAATTAGTTCATCTAAGACAGGAATTGTCTCTGCTTCACCATAAAACCTCTCCAATTTTATATTGGATGATATTGCTCTGATAGTATAATTATTTTGTGTTAATTCTATATTTTGAAAATTTTTTACTTTAAAATAACCATTTAAATATAAAATAATTGGAGTTATTAAAAAGAAAATAAATATTATAATTTCCTGAGAAGATTTTTTTAATATAAAAATAGCAGGGCTTATAAATAATGAAATACAAAACATATTAAAAGCATATGTTCCAATAACTGATGTAATTTGCAATATTTCAATATGATTAAAAAAACTAAAAGCTATTAAATTCCAAGGAAAACCAGTTAAAATTATACCTCTAATAAATTCTACTAAACCTAAAAGAAGAGCAAACAAAAAAAATAAACTTAAAGTTTTTTTAAAATTTAAGATAAAGAAAAAAAAAGTAACTAAACCATAAAAAATTGCTAAAAATGCAGGTATTAAAATTACTGTAATTGGAATTAGAAATTTAAAATTAATATCGAAAGTCAAAGAAATTGAAATCCAATATAGATTTGTAAAAAAATATCCAAATCCAAATAACCATCCATAAAAAAATGAGGTTTTTTTATTAATTAAAAATTTTTTTTTCTTTAATAAAAAAATTAAAAATAAGCTAAAAGTTAAAAAATTTATAATAAAAAAATTATAAGGAGGTAAACTAAATGAACTTAAAGCCCCTAAAAAAAATAAATATAAAAATTCTAAATATTCTTTTTTATTCAAGCTAGTTAACTTTTTTTATAACTGATTGATATATTTTTTCTTCTTCAATAATCATTTTTTTATAATCTTTAAGTGTCACATGATCAAAACCTAACAAATGTAAAAATCCATGAATAAAAGTTTTTATAACTTTATGTTTAAAAATTCTAAGTTTTTGTTTTTTTGGTTTATTCATATAATTAAAACTCATAATTATATCTCCTAAATAAAAATTATTTTCTAATTTTTTTTTTCTTTTTACTGGAAAAGATAATATATCAGTCGGTTTATCCTTATCTCTAAATTGTTTATTTAATTTTTTAATATTATTATTGTTTGATAGTAACAAAGTTAAATAAATTTTTTTATTAATAAATTTATATTTCTTAGGAAATGCTTTGCAGACTTTGTAAAAAAAATCCTCTTTTTTCCTTATTTTTTTTGACCAATTAATATCTTCGGACAAAACATCAAGATTAATCATTATGATTACTGTATGCTTTTACAATTTTAGAAACCAAAGGATGTCTAACTACATCAGAGTGATCAAAGTCTATAACAGAAATTTCATTTAAATGAGATAAAAGTTTTTTTGATTTATCTAACCCTGACATATTTTTATTTGGTAGATCAATTTGTGAAGGATCTCCATTCACAACAATTTTTGAATTTTCACCTATTCTTGTTAAGAACATTTTAATTTGCATATCACTAGCATTTTGAGCCTCATCTAAAATCGCAAAAGAATTTTTTAATGTTCTTCCTCTCATAAATGCTAAAGGTGCTATTTCAATATCTCCAATTTCAATCATTCTTTGAATTTTTTCAAAATGGAATAGATCATATAAAGAATCATACAAAGGTCTTAGATAAGGATCTACTTTTTCTTTCATATCTCCAGGTAAAAAACCTAATCTTTCTCCGGCTTCAACAGCTGGTCTAGATAAAATAATTCTTTCAATTTTTTTTTCCAAAAGCATTGTTAAACCTATTGCTACTGCTAAAAAAGTTTTCCCAGTACCAGCTGGACCTGCAGAAATAACTATGTCACTTTGTCTTAGAGCTCTGACATATTCTTTTTGTTTTTCAGATCTAGGAATAATTGATTTTTTTGGAGTCTTAATAATATCACTAATATTTTGTTTTTTTACTTTTTCATTAATCATAAATTTATCAATTGACGATAGTACATCTTTATTTTCAACGCTTCCATTATTTATAAATTGGTTCGCCAAGAATTGAATGGCATTTTTAATTATTTCATTTTTATCTGAGGAAGATTTTATTAAGATTGAATTTCCTCTAGAATATAAATTGACATCAGCAAGTTTTTCTAGTTCTTTCAGATTTTTATTAAACTCACCAACAACCCCCATTAATAACTCATTATCATGAAATATTACGCTTAAAGTATTGTTATCTGAATAAACAAATTTTAAATTTGTATCAAAACTTTTTTTAGTATTAATTTTCAAATTTTAAGCCACCTTCTGATGGGTTGAGTCAATTGAAGCTCCAAATAAAGTATTTTGATTACTTTCAAGAATTTTAACCTTCACAATTTTACCAATTAAATTATCACTACCATTAAATACAACAGATGTCATGTGCTCTGATCTTCCAAAAAGTTTAGTCTTATCATCAGTACGATTTTCAACTAAAACATTAATTATTTTACTTTCTAAAGATTTATTCACTTCTCTCTGATTTTTAAATAAAATATTCTGTACTGTTTCAAGTCTAAATAATGATTCTTTTTTATCTAAAATCTCTAATTTTGAAGCAACAGTCCCTGGACGAGGGCTAAAAATAAAAGAAAAAGAATTTATAAATTTAATTTCTTTTATTAAATTGACTGTATCCTTGAAATCTTTTTCATTTTCTCCTGGGTAGGCAATTATAAAATCACTAGAAAATTCAATTTTAGTATTAATTTTTTTTAATTTATATACTGTTTCAAGATATTCTTTAATATTATGTTTTCTGTTCATAAGTTTTAAAACTTTATCAGACCCACTTTGAACTGGAAGATGGACTAAGGGCATTAATTTTTTTGAATATTTATAAACTTCTATTAAATCCTCAGTCATATCTTTTGGATGTGAGGTAGTATAACGAATACGTTCAACGCCACGAAATTTTTCTATCTCTAATATCAAATTTGATAATCTTAAGTCTTTATAATGATAAGCATTTACGTTTTGTCCTAAAAGGATAATTTCTTTAGTACCATTATCTATTAAATTTTTAACTTCATCTAATATTTGATTAAACGGCCTTGAATACTCAGGTCCCCTTGTATAAGGCACTACACAAAAGTGACAAAATTTATCACAACCTTCTTGTATTGTTAAAAAGGATGAAACTTTTTTCGATTTATTTTTTATTTTACTTAAATAATCAAATTTTGAAACTACATCAAATTCTGTTTCTTCTATTTTTTTATTATTATATTTATAATTTAGAATTATATCATTAATTTTATGATAAGATTGAGGTCCTACAACTAAATCAATATAGGGTTCTCTTTTTAACATTTCTTCATTTTCTGCTTGAGCAACACAACCAGTAACTATTATTAAGGGTTTAGATTTTGATTTAAAAGTTTTTTTTACTCTCCCAATATCATGATAGACTTTTTCTTTAGCTTTATCGCGAATATGGCATGTATTTAAAAGATAACAATCTGCATCTTGATATTTATCAGTTTTAATATAGCCAATTTTTTTTAAAGTATCATAAATACGATTTGAGTCATACTCGTTCATTTGACAGCCAAATGTTTTGATAAATATTTTTTGATCCATTAATAATTATTGAGATTTTTTTTTAACACCATAAAGTTCTAATTTGTGATCAACTAGTGTATAACCATGTTTTTCAGCTACTTTTTTTTGCAGCTCTTCAATTTCATTATCTACAAATTCAATAATTTCTCCTGTCTTAACATCAATCAAATGATCATGATGTCCTTCATTTAATTCTTCATATCTAGCTTTGCCTCCTTTAAATTCATGTTTTGTTAAAATTCCAGACTCCTCAAATAATTTTACTGTTCTATAAACTGTTGCAATACTGATTTTAGGATCAATTTTAGAAACACGATTATATAATTCATCTACATCTGGATGGTCAGAAGACTCGGACATTACTTTTGCTATAATTTTTCTTTGATCAGTTAACTTAACTCCTTTTAATAAACATTTTTTTTCTATTGTTTCTGACATAATTAATTTTAACTTAAATAAATAGGATTAATCAAATTTTTTTTAATCTTTAATTTATCACATAATAAGGGAATATTTTCATATTTCTCCTTATTCTTATTTTCAAAATCTTCAAAACTAAAGCAGTAATAATCAATTTTTTTAGCAACATAAAATGCTTTAACTACTGCTAAAGAGTTTCTTATTCCGGCGAAACTTCCAGGACCACGATTTACGTATACTTTAGAAATATTTTCAATTTTTAATTTGTAAATATTTAAAAAATCGTTAATTAAAATAACTATTTTTTCATAATTAGTTTTACTATTTTCATAACTAACACTATAAATATTTTTATCTTTCATGAGCATTAAAAATATTTTTTCATTAGCTGCATCAATAATTAACTTATTCATAATTTTTTTTTATTTTTCAATAAATTCTAAAGCAGAAGAAAATAATATCAAACAATATTCAAAAGATGAGGGTATTTTATCTATTATGTATCATCGTTTTAATGAGCATAAATATCCTTCAACAAATATTCAAATAGATATATTTTATGAACACATAAAATTAATAAAAAATTCAAATTATCAATTTATAAACCTTAATGATTTTATTGAAAACTTTGATAAAGCAAAAAATCAAAAAAAAATTCTCATAACTATTGATGATGGATTTATTTCTTTTTATAAAAATGCTTGGCCTTTTATAAAAAAAAATAAAATTCCTTTTATTTTATTTGTTTCGACCGAACCAGTTGGAAAAAAAGGATATATGAATTGGGAACAAATCAAAGAAATTGAAAAAGAAGATTTTACAGCTATAGGACATCATTCACATTCACATGAATATTTGATTAATAAAAGTAACTCAGAATTTATTTTAGATATAGAAAAAGCTAACGAATTATTTTTAAAAAATATTGGCTACATTCCTAACGTTTTTTCGTATCCTTTTGGTGAATATTCAGAATTTATGAGAAACTACATTTCAAAAAATTTTGACTTTGCTTTCGGACAGCATTCAGGTGTTATAGATTTAAATAAGGAAAAATTTGAGTTACCTCGATTTCCAATTAATGAAAATTATGGAACATTAGATAGATTTAAATCAATAATAAACACTTTCCCACTTCAATATAAAAAAATACTTCCTTTAGAAAAAAAATTAAATAAAGAAAATAATCCTCCAAATTTTCAAGTAGAATTTTTTATAGAACAAAAAAATATTCAAAATATTAATTGTTTTTCTAATGAAGGAAATATTTGGGAAAAATCTAATATCAAAATTAATGAAAATATTTTAACAATAAAATTTAGAGAACCTTTTAAACCTAGAAGAGGAAGAATTAATTGTTCATTGAACGATAATGGTAAATGGAGATGGTTTGGGACTCAATTTGTAATAAAAGAAAATTAAATTAAGCTCTCAAGCTCGATACTAGAGGGTAATAATTTAGCATCATCAAAATCTTTTAAATTATTTTGTAAAATAATTTTTTGTAATACCTCTACATACTGATCTCCAGTCTGAGCATACTCATCTAAATGTTTTGAGAGAATAATGCTATCTAATGGCTTACCCAAGTCTCTAAGTTGAGCTCTAGCTAATCTAAATTCCTTATAAGAAGAGTGAGTATTTAAGTTTCTCTGATATGCTCTTACAGAAGCTTGTAGAATGTTAAATTTCATTACTTTATGTCCTTCATCCTTTTCAGCTTCTTTAGGCTTCAGCCCTTCTCCTGACCAAGTCCATTGACCAAAAAGTGCATTTCCCTCTTGAGCAAATCTTGAAGTGCCCCATCCTGTCTCCTTAGCAGCTTGGGCTAAAGCTAAAGAAACTGGTATCTCGTCCATTCTAATTTTTAAAATTAATAAATCTTTTGAAGGAATTCCATATTGTTTATATTTCTTATCTAACCATTTTTTTTCAAGGTCAGTATTATTACTTTTATTTATTATTCCAAAAAGTCTTGTTCGATCCAATTTAATATTACTATTTTCCTGTAAAATTAAAGGCAAAATGATCTGAATGAATAATTCTTTTCTTTTCTTAGTATTTTCGATCATTTTGATTTCTCTTGGAAGGAGAGTAAGAGCTATAGGTTTTACTAATTTATTTTTTCTTATATCCTCTAATTTATAATTAGTGTCTTCATATAATTGTTTAATTGTTGAAGCATCTAATCTTACAGTATCAGTTTCTTTTTCATTTAAACTGTAAATATCTACTAATAAATCTCTTTCATCATAATTTTCATTAAAATTTTCATTATTTTTTTTATCAAGTGTATAAGCTAAAATTACTTTTGAGTTGTTTTTAAATTCTTTGGTGTTTAAAATTTTATTGTTAGCAAAATTTATGATTAAAGGTAGAGAATAAAAAAAGAAAATTAATACAAAACTACACAGAAGTATTCTTGCTATAGATCCAAGGTTATTATCATCTATAGTTTTAAAAATTTTAACTTTTTTTTTATTAATAATTTTTTTCATATACTAAATAGCAATTACTTCTTTAACTTCTGGTATATAATGACACAAAAGATTTTGAACACCCTGTTTTAAAGTCATTGTTGAGCTTGGACAGCCAGAGCAACTTCCTTGTAACTGAACTTTTACAATTCCATCTTGAAATTCTTTAAATTTTATATCTCCACCATCTTTTGTAACTGCTGGCCTGATTTTTTGATCAAGAATTTGAACAATTTTCTTTTCAATTTCGTTAAGACTTTCATTTGTTTCATTTATATCTTTATCAATGACATGTTCTTTTCCAGAGGAATAATACTCATTAATAAAAGAAATAACTATATGCTTAATTTCTTCCCAACTAGTATCATCATATTTGTTAATTGAAATAAAATCTCTATTCAAAAAAATTCCCTCTACACCATTAATTGAAAGGATATTTCTTATAAGTTCATTTTTAATATTATCCTTCTTAGTAATTTCAAATGATCCACCATTTGATACAACTTTACCAGGGATAAACTTTAAAGAATTTGGATTAGGAGTTGTTTCTGTTTGAACAAACATATCTACTATATAATCAATAATTAACAAATTTGAACTACTTAAAAAAATTTGATCAAAAACCTATAATTTCGTGTATTTTTTTAACTTTTTTTGATGCTATATTATCAGCTTTTTCATGACCTTCTTCAATAATCTTGTCTAAAAAATCTTTTTCATTCATTAACTTCTTTATTTCTTTAGAAATTGGATCAATTTTTTCAACTAAAACTTGAGTGAGTTTTTCTTTAAATTCAGAAAAATTTTTTCCTTCAAAAGTTTGAATTGTTTTATCTAAAGTTGAATTATTTAAACTTGAATATATTCCTAACAAATTTTTTGCTTCTGGTCTTTGTTCTAAATCACGACTATTTGAAGGTAAAGGCAAAGAATCCGTTTTAGCTTTTTTTATTTTATTAATTATTGAGTCCTTATCATCAGTTAAATTAATTCTACTCAAGTCTGACGGTTCCGATTTGCTCATTTTTTTTGTTCCATCTTTTAAACTCATAATTCTTGAGAATTCTTTAAGAATTAATGGCTCTGGATTTTTCAAAAAATTTTCCACTTCAAAATCATTATTAAATTTTTGAGCAATATCTCTACAAAGCTCAAGATGTTGTTTTTGATCTTCTCCTACAGGTACATGACTGGCTTCATATAAAAGTATATCTGCTGCCATTAATATAGGATAAGAGTATAAACCGACACTTGCTTTTTCTTTATCCTTTCCTGCTTTTTCTTTAAATTGTGTCATTCTATTTAACCAGCCCATTCTTGCAATGCAGCTTAATATCCAGGCAAACTCGGCATGAGCTGGAACTGTAGATTGTTTAAAAATAATACTTTTTTTTGGATCGATTCCACTAGCGACAAAAATTGCAACTATTTTTCTGATATTATTTCTTAATTCCCTTGGATCTTGTTTAACTGTAATAGCGTGCAAATCAACAACACAAAAAACACATTGATTCTCCTTATCATTATTAAGTGCTACAAAATTTTTAATCGCCCCTAAATAATTTCCTAAATGAAGATTGCCTGTTGGTTGAACTCCTGAAAAAATTTTTTTACCCATAAAATTAATACTTTAAATGAATATCACTCATTTTAAAAGCTTTGATCAAATAACATACAAGTAAATAAAACAATAATCCTAATATAACAGATAAAATTAAATATAAAGATTTAATTTCTTGTTTAAATGTTAATTCGTTTTGAAAATAATTTAGTAAAAAGTTAAAAAATAGACCCATAAGAATTGATGCAAAAATTATTTTTATACATTTCACAAAAAATATTTGATTAAAATAAAATAGTTCTCGATTTTTTAAAATTAAAAATAATACTATTGAATTGAACCAAGATGAAAAAGATGTTGCGATTGGAATAATTATAAAACCAATTTCACTGAAATAATAAAGACTAATAAAAATATTAAGCATTACTGCAATTAATGAAATATAAAATGGTGTTTTGGTATCATGATTTGCAAAGAAAAAACTTGAAAAAACTTTTATCAAAGCAAAAGCGGGTAATCCTAAAGCAAAATAATATAATGCTAAACTTGAGTTTTTAGCTGAGGTTTCGTTGAAAGATCCATAACCAAACAAAGCTGAAATGATTTGCTCTGATCCAATAATTAAAGCGATAGTAGCTGGAAGACTTAAAAATAAACTTAATTCTAAAGCTTTATTTTGAATAAGCAAAATTTTATTTTTTTTTCTTGATTGAATATGTTTTGAAAGTTGTGGAAGTATAACAACACCAATTGCTATACCAGCTATTGCTAAGTTAATTTGATAAATTCTATCTGCATAATATAAATAAGAAACTGCGCTTGCTTGAAAAGAAGCAATTATAGTTCCAATTAATATATTAATTTGAGTAACTCCGGAGGAAAAAATACTAGGTAAAAGTTTTCTGAAAAAAATCTTGACTTTATTACTCACTTTTAATTTAAAATTAAATTTTAATGAATAATACTTTGTTACATATCTATACAAAAATAATAATTGCAAAATACCTGCTAAACAAACGCCATAAGACAAATAATAAACAAGTTGATCACCTAAAGATTGCGAAAATAGAAGTACTAAAATTAGAACAATGTTTAATATTATCGGAGCAGCTGCGGCGGCAGCAAATTTATTGTGAGAATTTAGAATTGCAGAAAAAAAAGATGCTAAAGAAATAAAAAATAAAAAAGGGAAAGTTATCCTTGTTAAATTTATTGCAACTTCCATTTTTTCAATCTCATCAGCAAATCCTGGTGCTATAATTGAAACAAATACAGGCATAAAAATTTCGATAATAATTGTTAAAAATAACAATCCTATGAATAAAAAATTAAAAATTTCATTAGCAAATTTATTCGATTTTTTTTTACCTTTAATTATTTCTGATGAATAACTTGGAACAAATGCTGCATTAAAAGTACCCTCAGCAAACAATCTTCTAAAAGTATTTGGAATTCTAAAGGCAACAAAAAAAGCATCAGCTAACATTCCTGTTCCAAGGAAAATTGCTATCAAAATATCTCTTAAATAACCAAGCAATCTACTTATGATAGTATAAAAACCAAATGTACCTGTTGACTTAAGTAAGTTCATAAATCATATTAGTCTTAATTTTACCCCAATTGTACACTTATTGTTATCAGAAATGAAAAAAACAAAAATTGATCATTACACAGATAAAGAAGCTTTAGATTTTCATAAAGACAAAAAACCTGGCAAGATTGAGATAATTTCTTCAAAAAATATGACTACGAAGCGAGATCTTGCATTAGCATACTCTCCAGGAGTAGCTGCTCCTGTTAAAATGATAAGTGAAAATCCTGAAACTGCTTACGATTACACAAGTAAAGGAAATTTGGTTGCTGTAATAAGTAACGGTTCGGCAATCCTAGGAATGGGCAATTTAGGTGCTCTCGCATCAAAACCAGTTATGGAAGGGAAGGCTGTATTATTCAAAAGATTTGCAGACATTGACTCTATTGATTTAGAAATAGACTGTCAGGACTCTGAGGAAATCATAAATTCAATAAAAAATTTTGCTCCAAGTTTTGGTGGAGTAAATTTAGAAGATATAGCAGCTCCTGATTGTTTTATAATTGAACAAAAATTAAAAGAAATCTTAGATATCCCAGTTTTCCATGATGATCAACATGGAACAGCAATTATAACAACAGCTGCGTTAATTAATGCATTAGACATTAGCGGTAAATCAATAAAAAAAATAAAAGTTGTAGTTAATGGTGCTGGTGCTTCAGCACAAGCTTGCACTGAGTTATTTAAAAACTCAGGAGTAAAATCTGAAAACATAATTATGCTTGATAGAAAAGGTGTAATTTATGAAGGTAGAGCACAAGGAATAGACCAATGGAAATCTAGATATGCAGTTAAAACTAAGCTTAGAACTCTTACTGATGCTATTAAAGGTGCAGATGTATTTTTGGGATTGTCTACAAAAGGTGTTTTGAAAAAAGAAATGGTTAAGTCAATGGCAAAAAATCCAATCATATTTGCATGCGCAAATCCTGATCCAGAAATTACCCCAGAGGAAATTAACGAGATTAGAGATGATGCGATTATAGCAACTGGTAGATCTGATTACCCTAATCAAGTAAATAATTTAATTGGGTTCCCATATATCTTTAGAGGAGCACTTGATGTTAGATCAAAGACAATTAATGAAGAAATGAAAGTTGCTGCAGCTAATGCTATTGCTGAACTTGCAAGAGATGATGTCCCTGATGAAGTTGTTGCGGCAATGGGAGGTGAAAGACCTCATTATGGAAAAGATTATATAATTCCTTCTACATTTGATCCAAGATTAATAAGCGTTATCCCTGCTGCTGTAGCTAAAGCTGCAATAGAAAGTGGTGTAGCTAGAAAAAAAATTGATGACTTTGAAATTTATAAAGATCAACTTAAACAAAGATTGGATCCAACTGTGACTATCATGCAGGGTATTAATTCATTTATTAAAAAAAATCAAAAAAGAATTGTGTTTGCAGATGGTGAAGATGAAAATACTTTAAAAGCAGCTATAGCTTTTAAAAATTCAAAGTTAGGTATACCGATTTTAATTGGTAAAGAAAGTAAAATTAAAGAACAGATTAAAAATATCGGCTATAATGAAAATTTTGATATTGAAATAGTAAATTCTAAAGATACTAAAAAAAGAAATCAGTACGTCAAACATTTATTTAAAAAACTTCAAAGAGAACAGGGTTTGCTCGAGAGAGATTGTGATAGATTAATTAGAAACGATAGGGTTGTTTGGGCATCTTCTATGGTTGCATGTGGTGACGCCGATGGAGCTGTGACTGGAAATACAAGGCGCTTTGGTGCTTCTCTTGGTAAAATTAAACAAGTTGTTGATGTTCGAAAAGGTGAAATTATGTTTGGACTAAATATGGTAGTCCACAAAGGAAGAACTATTTTTATTGGTGATACAACTGTTCATGAATATCCGACTTCAGAACAGATGGCTAACATAGCTATATCTACTGCTAGAGTAGTGAGACTTTTTGGTTTTGATCCTAAAGTTGCATTCGTATCTCATTCTACATTTGGACAACCACTAACAAGCCGAACTAAACATATACGAAATGCAGTTGAAATTTTAAAAGAAAAAAAAGTTGATTTTGAATTTGACGGAGATATGCAACCAGATGTTGCTTTAAATTCTGAGTATAAAGAGCTTTATCCTTTTGCTAAAATTGTTGGTAAGGCAAATATTTTAATAATGCCTGGACAACATAGTGCAGCTATATCCTATAAATTAATGAAAACTATAGGAGAGACAAAAGTTATTGGACCTTTATTAATTGGACTCGGTCTTCCAATAGAGATAGCTCCTCTTAGATCATCAACTTCGGAAATTCTAAATTTAGCATCAATAGCAGCTTATTCCTCTGAAGTTATAGATTATAAAAAATAATTAATTTTTTTGTATTCTTAAATCATCCACTAAGATTATACTCGCAATAACATCTTCTACATCTGATATTTCTTTTGCTTTTTTAATAACTTCATCTTTTTCATCTTTTGTAATTGCAATTCCATAGACATAAATTTTCTTTTTATAAGTGTCTATCTGATAATTAGTTGCTTTAATATTTTTATTTAAAATTAAAGCTGTCCGCAATTGAGATGTAATTAAAACATCTTTGGCAGATTGTTGAAAATTAAATTCTTCTTTTATTTTAATATCATTTCTAACTGATCTTGACCCATCTGTTTCCCATGCCAATTTTGTTAATCTTAGTTTTTCTTCAGGATTATCTACTTTACCTGTTAGAAAAATCCTTCCATCTAAAACTTTAGAATTTACAGACAGTAAGTATTTTTTATCTTCTAAAAGAATTCTTGCAGATAGATTCTTTTGCATGATAGAGTCATCAACTTGAGTTCCAACAGATCTAGGATCAAATGCAATACTTACTCCAGTACCAAAAATTCCTCTAGATGCAACTCCAACACATCCTGATAAAAATAATACTATAAAAAATAATACTATAATTTTA
>CACFSU010000009.1 GCA_902569055.1 uncultured Pelagibacteraceae bacterium
CTGGTGAGCCTTATATTATTTATATTGATACGGTTAATAGACAAATTCCTCAACATCATAAGTTAGCAAATCTTACAGTCAAAACTTCTAACTTATGCAGTGAAATAACTTTACCTACAGGAATAGATAAAGATGGAAAAGGCAGAACAGCGGTTTGTTGTTTGTCTTCATTAAATTTAGAAAAGTATGATGAATGGAAAAATGATCCTGATATAATCAATGATGTAATGAGATTTTTAGATAATGTTCTATCTGATTTTATTAATAAAGCACCAGAGCAGTTTAAGGATGCAAAGTATTCTGCAGAAAGAGAAAGAAGTGTTGGATTGGGTGTAATGGGCTTTCATTCTTTTTTACAAAAAAAAAGAATTCCACTTGAGTCGGTAATGGCTAAATCATGGAATAAAAATATATTTAAAAATATTAATGAAAAAGTAAATAAAGCCTCAAAAAATTTAGCTGAGGAAAGAGGAGCTTGTCCTGATGCGGCTGAATATGGTTATAAAGAAAGATTTTCTAACAAAACTGCAATAGCTCCAACAGCTTCAATTTCAATAATTTGTGGAGGAGCCTCTCCTGGAGTAGAACCTATAGCAGCAAATAGCTATACTCATAAAACTCTATCAGGATCTTTTAATGTTAGAAATCGATACCTGGAAGAAATATTAGAAAATCATGATAAAAATGATGACGAAACTTGGTCTACTATCACTACAAATCAAGGATCTGTAAATCATTTAGATTTTTTAACTGATTTAGAGAAAGATGTATTTAAAACTGCTTTTGAGCTAAATCAAAAGTGGATAATTGAATTAAGTGGAGATAGAACTCCTTTTATTTCTCAAGCTCAATCAGTAAACTTGTTTTTACCCGCCGATGTTCATAAAAAGGAATTGCATAAAATTCATTTTGACGCCTGGAAAAAAGGTTTGAAGAGTCTTTATTACTGTAGATCAAAATCAATTCAAAGAGCTGAAAATATTAATGATGCTAAATCAACGGATATTATGGAAAATGTTTATAAAAATAAATCAACTAAAACTGAAGAACAAGAATACGAGGAGTGCCTATCATGTCAATAGCAGAAAAAACTAATTCAAGAATTATTGAAACAAAAAAAAAAGAAATTATTCAACCAAAAAAAATGGGTTTATTGGTTGAAAATCCTGTTTATAAACCATTCAGATATCCATGGTGTTATGACGCTTGGTTAACTCAACAAAGAATTCATTGGTTACCTGAAGAGGTTCCGCTTGGCGACGATGTTAGAGATTGGCAAAAAAACTTATCTCAACCAGAAAAAAATTTGTTAACTCAAATATTTAGATTTTTTACACAAGCTGATGTTGAAGTGAACAATTGTTATTTAAGACATTACACAACTGTTTTTAAACCTACAGAAGTATTGATGATGATGACTGCTTTTGCTGCAATGGAAACTGTACATGTAGCAGCTTATTCTCATCTTTTAGATACAATAGGAATGCCAGAGTCTGAGTATTCTGCTTTCATGAAGTATAAAGAAATGAAAGACAAATATGATTATATGCAAGACTTTAATGTAAATTCAAAAGAAGATATTGCTAAAACGGTTGCTGTGTTTAGTGCATTTACTGAAGGTCTACAATTGTTTGCAAGTTTTGCAATTCTTCTAAATTTTCCAAGACACAACAAAATGAAAGGCATGGGTCAAATTGTTACTTGGTCTGTTCGAGATGAAACTCTTCATTGTAATTCTATGATTAGAATTTTTAAAGAATTTATAAATGAAAATCCTGAAATTTGGACCCCAAAATTAAAAAGAGAACTTTATGAAGCGTGCAGAACTATTATTCAACATGAAGATGCTTTTATTGATTTAGCTTTTGAAATGGGCCCTATGGAAGGTTTAACTGCTCAAGAGGTTAAAGACTATATCAGATTTATTGGAAATCGAAGATTAGTTCAGTTAGGTTTAGAACCTATTTATGATATTGATAAAAACCCTTTAGGTTGGTTAGACACAATGTTGAACGCTGTGGAACACATGAACTTTTTTGAAGGCCGAGCAACTGAGTATTCTAAAGCATCAACCCAAGGTACCTGGGCCGAAGCATTTAGTTAATTCTATTAAAAAGATTTTTATATAAATAATTCGAAACTTTTATTGATCCACGTCTATTTAGATGTAGGTGATCATAGAAATCTTCATATTCCAATCCTGCATCTTTAGCTAAATTTAGGCATATTAAATCAAATTTTTTACAATGATCCATAATTGTAAATGAAATTAAGTATAAATTATCATTCATACCATGACCAGAGGTTTGAGTTAAATAAATTATGTTTGAGCCAGATTTAATTACTTTATTTGTTAATTTTTCTAAATAAGAATTATAAATTTGATATTTTTCATAATCTATTTTTTTTTCTTGGAACTGGATATAAGAATTAAATTCATCATTGGATCTTTCATGATAAACAACTGTTTTTTCATTTACGATATTAACACCTTTTTGAGAGTTATATTTTAAAAATAAAGAAGATTTAAAAATTCGAAATTGTTTGTATAAAAATGAATTTGCTTCAAAATATTCTCTTAACTGTTCTTTAAGACTTGATTCTTTTAATTCATCTATAGATTTAGTTTTCCCTGAGGTAAAAATAAATTGATCATTAACTCCAATATAAAAAATATAATATAATGGTTTAAAATTATTGATTTTATTATACCAAAAATCAAAACTATTAATGTGTCCAATAATTGACATACCATCAACACCACTATTAACTAATTTATATTTTTTAATTTTATTATCTAAAATTCCTACAATTGTTTCTTCATAATTTAAAAATTTCTGATTGATTGTAGAGCCTCCAGCAAAAACTATATTTATGAGTCCAGGGTTGATTTTATTTTCTTTAATTCTAAAACCATAATCATCTCTTATATAATGAGAATAACCTTTATGATTTTTGAAATGAAAATTATATATTCTATCTATATTTCTTTCAGAAGATAATCTCAGATTAAAATTGTTTTTGAACCAACTGCCTAAAATTAATTCTATAAATCCTAAAAATATAAAGAATATAAAAAAATTGAAAAAAATTAATCTTATTAGTGAAAAAAATGATTTCAAATTACCTTTGATTTAATTGGACAACTCTTCTGTGTTTATTTCCTTTATAACTAGCAAGAGGTCTTATTAATTTGTTTGCAGCATATTGTTCTATAATATGTGCTGACCATCCAGTAATTCTTGAAATAACAAAAATAGGTGTGAAAAAATCTGTATCGAAACCCATTAAATGGTAAGTAGGTCCTGTAGGGTAATCTACATTTGGATGAATATTTTTTCTTTCAATCATTACTTTTTCAACTATGTCATAGATTTTTTCAAACTTTTTATCTTTTTTAATTTTTGCTACTTTGCCAAAGTATTCTCTCATAGTTGGTACTCTAGAGTCTCCACTTTTATAAACTCTATGACCAAATCCCATGACTACATCTTTTTTATCTAAAGCTTTATTAATCCATCTTAGTGCATTTTCAGGTTTTTTTATTTTATTCATCATATTCATTACTTCTTCATTAGCACCTCCATGTAAAGGACCCTTTAAACTTGCGATAGCTCCAGTTATTGCTCCATGAATATCAGATAAACTGCTTGTGATTGTTCTGGCGGTAAAAGTTGAAACATTAAAGCTATGCTCAGCATATAAAATTAAAGACACATCAAATGCTTTTACAATATCTTTATTTGGAACTTTACCAAAACACATGTAAAAAAAGTTTTCAGAAAAAGATAGATTTTTTTTTGGAGATATAATTTTTTTTCCTTTTCTAGATCTATAAAAAGCCGCTAAAGCAACAGGCATTTTTGCAAAAATTCTCATCACTTTACGCATATTAGATTTAGGAGAGTTATCTTTTGTTTCTTTATCTTCAAGGCCCATAATACTTACAGCAGTTCTGGCAACATCCATAGGATGCGCTTTTTTTGGAAATTTTTTAATGTCTTCAAGTAAAGTTTTGGAAAGTTTTCTTTCTTTTCTTTCTTGCTTTTCAAAAATTTTTAATTGTTTATTATTAGGAAGTTCACCATTTAAAATTAGGTAAGCTACTTCTTCAAATTTACACTTTGAACATAAATCTTGAGCCGCATAACCTCTGTAAGTAAGAGAATTAATTTCAGGCATTACTTTTGAAACTTCTGTTTCATCAACTGTAATTCCAAGCAAACCTTTTTTGATATCATCTCTCATTATTCATGTCCTTCCGAACTAAAATTATAAATTTTTTCATCTAATGAATTATATTTTTCATAATCGACTAGCTCATAAAGTCTTTTTCTAGTTTGCATTTTATCTAAAATATTATTCTGATGTCCATTTGTATAAATGTCTCTCAATCCATCCTCTACATTTTTCATTGCTAATCTTTGCGTAGTAACTGGATAAATTACAATGTTATATCCAAAATTTTCTAGTTCTTTGTAATTAAAAAGCTTTGATTTTCCAAATTCGGTCATATTAGCAAGCAAATAACAAGATAATTCTTTTCTAACTTTTTCAAAATCTTTTTCATTATGTAAGGCTTCAGGAAATATAATTTCCGCACCAGCATCTATATAAGCTTTACATCTTTCAATCATCTTATCTATTCCCTCAACACTTTTTGCATCTGAACGTGCAATAATTTTAAAATTTTGATCTTTTTTTGAAGCTACACATTCTTTTATTTTTTTAACCATTTCATCAGTTGAAATTAACTCTTTATTATCAAGATGGCCGCATCTTTTTCTTTCGATTTGATCTTCTAGATGAACTCCCGTGATCCCAAATTCTTCAAATGTTTCTACAGTCTCACTACAAGATTTAAATCCAGTATCAATATCAACAATAGTCGGAAGATTTGTAACTCTTGATATTAAATAGGATCTAGTACTTACATCTTGTAAAGTTGTTAAACCAATATCGGGAAAACCAAGATCATTAGCCATAACACCTCCAGAAACATAAACTGCATCATATCCAATTTCTTCAATTAATTTTGCAGTTAAAGGATTATAAGCACCTGGAACTCTTAAAATTTTTTTTGATTTTAATTTGTTATCAAAATCTATTCTTTTTTGACTTGGTTCTTTATTTACAAAGTGCATTAAAAAATTCCTTTTTTTAAATTTCTTTTTAATTTACTTTTTTTAACTACAATATTCAATTTATCTAATTGGCCAGATTTTAATTTCTTTAAATTTTGTACAGTTTTTAAAAATCGATCACTTTCTTTTTTATTAATAATATCTTTAGTTAAAGTTAAAAATTTTTCGATATAATTTTTTCTTTTAAATGGTCGTGCTCCATAAGGATGTGCATCAGCTTTATCAATCTCCTGAGTTATTTTTTTACCATTATTTAAAGTAACAACAACTTTGGCACCAAATGACTTATTTTTTGGATTTGGATCATGGTATTTTCTAGTCCATTTTTTATCTTCATGAGTTTTAATAGATTTCCAAATTTTGATAGTACTTTTTCGTTTAGCCCTTGATTTTGTGTAAGATTTTATATGATGCCAGTCACCATCCTCTAATGCAACTGCAAATATGTACATAATAGAGTGATCTAAGGTTTCTCGACTTGCATTTGAATCCATTTTTTGAGGATCATTAGCACCAGTTCCTATTACATAATGTGTATGGTGACTTGTAAATATGTCAATTTTTCTAATTTGATTTAATTTAGGAATTTTATTTTTTATTTTTTTAGCTAAATCTATTAATGCTTGAGATTGATATTCGGCGGAATATTCTTTTGTATATGTTTCTAAAATAGC
Source organism: uncultured Pelagibacteraceae bacterium (assembly GCA_902569055.1). Lineage (GTDB taxonomy): Bacteria > Pseudomonadota > Alphaproteobacteria > Pelagibacterales > Pelagibacteraceae > Pelagibacter. The sequence goes on from CACFSU010000009.1 coordinate 5,819, forward strand.
TTTTTTACTCTCACCTTTTTTTGGCAAAGGAACTTTATATTTAGCTTTTTTACCATCTAATATACGAGCTATAACACTATCTTCACCTTCATAAATAGGACTAGGAGCTCCTTCTCCTCTCATTACTCGATCTACAGCTTCAATCGCAAGTTTTCCAGCGTGAGCAGGTGCATAAGCTTTCCAACTTGAAATTTCACCTTTTCTAGATTGTCGAGTAGATATAGTTGTATGCAATGCTTGCTGAACTGCTTGGTAAATTGTTTCAGTGTTTAATCTTAACATTGAGCCTATTCCTGCAGCGACGCTAGGTCCTAAATGAGCAATATGATCTACTTTGTGTTTATGTAAACAAATTCCTTTAACTAAATTTACTTGTACTTCGTAAGCGGTGACAATTCCTTTTAAAAGATCTAATCCACTTTTTTTATTTTGTTGAGCAACACTTATCAAAGGAGGAATATTATCTCCTGGGTGACTATAGTCGGCTGCTAAAAAAGTATCATGAAAGTCAAGTTCTCTTACAGCAGTTCCATTTGACCAAGCTGCCCACTCACAATCAAATTTTAATTTCGAATTTAGACCAAAAAGAGTTGCTCCATTTTTTCTCATGTGTTTTAAAGCCATTTCTCTTGATGAGATTACTGACTTTCTATTTAAAGAAGCTATGGCAACTGAAGCATTATCTATTATTCTATTGACAACCATTTCAATAGCCTCTTTATTTAATTTTGCATTGTCACTAGCAATTTTTGCTATTTTCCAAGCTAATTGCTTTTGCTTTGGAAGGTTAATTTTTGACGGGTATACTTTAACAGTATGTAATAACAAAATAACTCCTTATTAACGAAATTGTTTTTAATAGTTAAATAAAAATAATCAATCTTAAAGATATTCAGAAATAATTTTTTCTATACCAACAAAGTCTTTTATCAGGTGATTATGGTAAATTTCAGTTATATTTTTTTCAGTATATCCATCTTCTAGTAAAATTATTGGTATACCTGCATCTCTTGCTGCATTTGCATCTGTTTCACTATCTCCAATCATCAAAGTTTTTTTTATATTTCCGTCTAAAATTTCAATAACAGAAGTTAGATGTCTATGATCAGGTTTGCAGTAATCAAAAGTATTATAACCAGCTACATATTCGAAAAAATCATAGATACCAATTTTTTTCAAGAGATCGATTGCTAAATGTTCTTGTTTATTTGTACAAACAGCCATTGAAATTTTCTTTTCTTTTGACCATACCAAAAACTCTTTAACACCTTTTACTAGTTTACTTTCATTAACAATATTTTTCCCATAAAAATCAACAAACTCATTAATCATTTCTTTTTTAATTTTTTCATCCTGAACTTTTCCAAATTCTTTTTTTGCCTGTCCCCAAATTGACCTTCCAAGCATAGCACCAGCTCCTTGACCTACGAGATTTCTTATTTCTTCTGTTGATTTTGTTGGATATCCAAATTTTTTCATTACGTGATTATGGGCGTGCATTAGATCTGGTGCAGTATCAACTAGAGTACCGTCTAGATCAAATAAAACTGTAAATTTTTGTTTCATTATAAAAGTATTTTAAAGAAATAATTTGTGAATTAATTAACATATATACTTAATGTAAATAAAATCTAGATGAAAGAATTAAATTCGCAAAAAATTCAAAATAGATTGAGAAAAAAATTTTTAAATTTAGGTGTAAAAATGATTGGACCTGAAACTATTTTTTTTTCTAAAGATACCAAAGTAGGTAAAAATGTTACAATTGAACCTTATGTTATAATAGGTTCCAAAGTAAAGATCGGAAATAATGTAATCATTAAATCTTTTTCTTACCTAGAATCATGTAAAATAGAAAGTAAAGTTGAAATAGGTCCATATGCAAGAATAAGACCTGAAACAATTTTAAAAGAAGGCTCTAGGGTTGGAAATTTTGTAGAGATAAAAAAAAGTCTAATTGGAAAAAAATCAAAAGTAAATCATTTATCTTATGTTGGAGACAGTGAAATTGGAAAATTTGTAAATATTGGAGCTGGCACAATTACTTGTAATTATGATGGTGTTAAAAAAAGTAAAACTAAAATTAAAGATAAAGTATTTATTGGTTCAAATTCTTCTTTGATAGCTCCAATTACAATAAATAAAGAAAGTATAGTTGGAGCAGGCTCTGTGATAACTAAAAATGTAGGTAAAAAATCATTAGCATTATCCAGACCTTCGCAAACAGAAATTAAAAATTATAAAAGAAAATCAAAATAAATTATGTGCGGAATAATAGGAATCTCTAGCGACAAACCTGTATCAGCAAGTATTATCAATTCTTTAAAAAAGTTAGAGTACAGAGGCTATGACTCAGCAGGCATCGCTACACTTTCAGATGGAAATATCAATGAAGTTAAATCCAAGGGTAGAGTAAGTAATTTAGAGCGAAATTTTGATATAAAAAATTTAAAAGGAAATATTGGTATTGGACATGTTAGATGGGCAACTCATGGAATCCCAAATAGTGTTAATGCACATCCTCATTCATCACATAATGTTTCTGTTGTTCATAATGGAATAATAGAAAATTCAACAATATTAAAAAAAGATTTAATTAATAAAGGTCACAATTTTAAGTCACAAACTGATACTGAAGTAATAGTTCATTTAATTACAGAAAATTTAAAGACAACAGAATTAGAAGAGGCGATAACAAAAACTTTAAATCAACTTCAAGGTAGTTTTGCTCTTGGTGTTGTTTTTAAAGATATTCCGGATTTAATTGTTGGAGCAAGAAGAGGCTCCCCATTAGCAGTAGGTTATGGCCCAAATGAGAATTATTTAGGATCAGATTCTTATGCTTTAAAATCAATGACAAACAAAATCACTTATTTAAATGATAGTGAATTTTGTATAATTAAAAAAAATCAGATTAATTTTTTTAATGATAAAGGTAAAAAAATTAACAAAAAAATCTTAGAACTTTCTTCTAATGAATTAAGTTCTGAAAAAGGTGATTTTAAACATTTTATGGCCAAAGAAATTGAAGAACAGCCAACAACTGTTAAGACTGGAATAAATGAGTATATAGATAATGTTAATAAAGACATTAATATATTTAATTTTCCTTGGAAAATAGAAGAAATTAAATCAATAACATTGATTGGATGTGGAACAGCATATCATTCTTGTTTAATGGCAAAATACTGGTTTGAGGAATTTACATCATTAGATGTAAATATAGATATAGCATCTGAGTTTAGGTATCGAAAAATTAGATTTAAAAAAGAATCTTTATATATTTTTGTTTCTCAATCTGGAGAAACTGCAGATACTTACGCCGCTTTAGATTTATGTAAAAAAAATAAAATGAAAACGTGTGCAGTTGTTAATGTAATTGAAAGTTCAATTGCAAGAGATTCTAATTTTGTTTTACCAATTCATTGTGGACCTGAAATAGGAGTGGCTTCTACAAAGGCTTTTCTAGGTCAAATGCTCATTTTATATATTTTGGCTTTAAAATTTGGATCTTTAAAAAATGAGATTGAAAAAAATAATTATCAAGAAAAAATTAATGATCTGAAAAATTTACCTAGCTTAATAGAAAAAACATTATTAGTTGATAATGATATTCAAAATGCATCTTCTACATTTAATGATGCGAAAGGATCTATGTTTTTAGGTAGAGGATTTTCTTATCCAATCGCTCTAGAAGGAGCATTAAAACTTAAGGAATTATCTTATGTTCATGCCGAAGGTTATCCAGCGGGTGAGATGAAACATGGACCTTTAGCACTTATTGAAGAGGGTATGCCGGTTGTAGTATTAGCACCAAGAGATAGCTATTATAAAAAAACAATTTCAAACATGCAGGAAGTAATAGCAAGAGGTGCAAAAGTTTTATTAATAACAAACAAGAGTAAAGATGAAGTTATTTCAGAAAATATTTGGGAAACTATTGAAGTTGAAAATACAAATGATGATTTACTTCCATTTCTTTTAACTATCCCTCTTCAAAAACTTGCTTATTACTCAGCACTTAAAAAAGGGTATGATATTGATAAGCCAAGAAATTTGGCTAAATCTGTAACAGTTGAATAAAATTTAAACTCTGGTAAAACAATTCTTAGTTGCATATGAAAAATTGGAAAATCAATAGTTGGAAGAAGTATCCTGTAAAACATATTCCGGAATATCCGGATAAAAAAGAGTTGGATCAAGTTTTAGATAAAATTAGAACTTTTCCACCTTTAGTTTTTGCCGGTGAAACAAGACATCTTAAACAACAACTTGCAGAAGTTGTTGAAGGAAAGGCATTTTTATTACAAGGTGGAGATTGCGCAGAAAGTTTTGCAGAATTCCATCCTGATAATATAAGGGATACTTTTAAGTTAATGTTACAAATGTCTCTAGTATTAACTTATTCAGCGTCCTTGCCAGTTGTAAAGTTGGGTAGAATAGCTGGGCAATTTTCAAAACCTAGAAGCTCTCCAGTTGAAGTCAAAAATGGAGTAGAATTACCAAGTTATCTAGGAGATAATATTAATGGAATTGAATTTAAAGAAAAAGCCAGAATTCCAGATCCTAAAAGATTATTTAAAGCTTACTCACAATCTGCAGCAACTTTAAATTTAATTAGAGCATTTTCACATGGAGGTTTTGCAGATCTAAAGAAAGTGCACACTTGGAACTTAGGTTTTATTAAAAAAAGTCCTGAAGCTAAAAGATTTAAAGAATTAGAAGATCAAATTGCAAATGCTCTAGATTTTATGGATGCTTGTGGAATAAATTCTGATTTTAACAGAAGATTAAAAACCGTTAACTTTTGGACATCTCACGAAGCTTTATTGTTACCATTTGAAGAGTCAATGACCAGAACAGACTCAACTACGGGTGAAAATCATGATACTTCTGCACATTTTGTTTGGATTGGTGATAGGACTAGACAACTTGATGGAGGCCATGTTGAATTTTGTAGAGGCATAGAAAATCCAATTGGTATTAAATGTGGTCCAACATTAAAAGCTGATGATTTAATTAATCTTTGTAATAAAATTAATCCAACAAATGAAAAAGGTAAAATTACATTAATTTCAAGATTTGGTTATGAAAATGTTTCTAAGCATTTACCAAAACTTATCAGATCAATTAAAAAAGAAGGACTTAATGTGATATGGTCATGTGATCCATGTCATGGAAATACCATCAAAGCTTCAACTGGATTTAAAACAAGACCATTTAATAGTGTTTTAAGTGAAGTTAAAAATGTATTTGCTTGTCACCAAAGTGAAGGAAGTTATGCTGGAGGATTACACATTGAATTAACAGGTCAAAATGTAACAGAATGTACTGGAGGTGCTCAAAAAATTTCTGACAAAGATTTGTCTTCAAGATATCACACACATTGCGACCCTAGATTAAATGCTAATCAAGCTTTAGAACTAGCATTTTTGATTTCGGATGAGATAAAAAAGAATAGCTCTTATTCTAAAAATGCTATCCAGGCGGCATCTTAAACCATTGCTTTTAAGTAATAGGTTATTAGTTATAATGTATGAGTCCTTCTGAAAAAGTAAAATATATATCAAATTGGATTAAATCTTATGTAGATCATATGCCTAGTAAGGCAGAGTCTTTAGTTATAGGAATATCAGGAGGAATTGACTCTTCGGTTTCAAGTACTTTAAGCGCAATGACAGGAATAAAAACGATAGTTTTGTCAATGCCTATAAAACAGAAAAAAAATCAACATGACTTAAGTTTGAAACATCAAGATTGGTTAGTTAAAAAATTTAAAAATATAAAAGCATACACAATTAGTTTAGATAAATTATTTGAGTCATTTTCATCAACACTTAATAAGTTTGATAATGAACATGGATTTGCTAATTCTAAGGCAAGATTAAGAATGACTACTCTATATCAAGTAGCAGCTGCAAATAAAGGCATAGTTGTTGGAACTGGAAATAAAGTTGAGGATTTTGGGGTTGGTTTTTATACAAAATATGGAGATGGTGGAGTAGATATTTCTCCTATAGCTGATTGTAATAAAACTGAGGTTTGGGAACTTGGAAAAGAGTTAGGTATTTTAAAAGAAATAATAGACGCTCCTCCTACTGACGGTCTTTGGGATGATGGTAGAACTGATGAAGGTCAATTAGGATTCAAGTATAATGAATTAGAAGATGCAATGATAAATTCTAATTCACCTTACAAATCAAAATACGAAAAAATAAGAAAACAAAATTTGCATAAAATGGAGCCAATTCCAGTGTGCAAAATTCCTAGTTAATCAATTAGATTAACAAATCATCAAATTAGGTATATTTCTTAATCAATTAATATGGATATTTTTTTAACAAATAATTTAACTAATAAAAAAGAACAGTTCGTTCCTATAGATAAAAAAAATATTGGAATGTATGTTTGTGGACCTACAGTTTATGATGATCCACATATTGGTAATGCTAGACCATTAGTTATTTTTGATATTCTTTTTAAGTTACTTAAAAGTAAATTTGAGAATGTATCTTACGTAAGAAACATAACTGATATAGATGATAAGATTATCAAATCATCAGAAGAACAAAAAATATCAACAAAAAAACTTACAGATAAAGTAACCAAAATTTTTTTAGAAGATTGTAAATATTTGAACTGTGAAGATCCTACTCACCAACCCAAAGCAACTGAACATATTGATTTGATGATTGGAATGATTAATGAATTAATTAAAAATGGTTTTGCTTATGAAAATAATAAACATGTTTATTTTGAGGTAAAGAAGTTTTCAGATTATGGAAAATTATCAAATAAAAAATTAGAAGATTTGATTGCAGGATCAAGAGTAGAAATTAGTGAGAATAAAAAAAATTCAGAAGATTTTGTATTGTGGAAACCTTCAAATAAGGATGAGCCATCATGGGATTCACCTTGGGGAAAAGGAAGACCAGGTTGGCATTTAGAATGTTCAGCGATGTCAAAAAAGTTTTTAGGTAATGAATTTGATATTCATGGAGGAGGAATGGATCTAATTTTTCCTCATCATGAAAATGAAATAGCTCAATCTAGGTGTGCTAATGAAACAAAAGTTTTTGCTAATTATTGGGTACATAATGCTTTTATTACTATTTCCAATGAAAAAATGGCCAAGTCTCAAGGAAATATTTTAAAAATAAAAGATTTTAGAAAAAAGATAAGCGGTCAAGTTATTAGATTGGCATTAATGAGCACTCATTACAAACAACCTTTGGATTGGAATGATAAATTAATAACTGATTGTCAGAATATTTTAGACAAATGGTATCGAGTTTTTTCATCTGATACTAGACTTATTAAAATTTCAGATGAAATTTTAAAACCTTTATATCAAGATTTAAATACTCCTAAATATATAACTAATTTACATAAACTTTATGAAAAAGCCAACAAAGGTAAAGACAAAGAATTATTTATATCTGCATGTCAATTCATAGGACTTTTAAATGAAAATAAAGAACAATGGGAAAATTATAAAAAAAGCAAATCTTCTATTAGTGAAACAGAAATTCAAAGTCAAATTGATTTACGAAATATAGCGAGAGAAAACAAAGATTATAAAGAAGCAGATAGAATTAGAGAAGATCTCTTAGATAAAGGTGTTTTAATAGAAGATAAAGATGGTAAAACTCTTTGGAAATTTAAATGAGTAAAGAACGATTATATATTTTTGATACAACATTAAGAGACGGGGCTCAAACTCAAGGTGTAGATTTTTCTATTGAAGATAAAGAAAAAATTGCATCAGCTTTAGATAATTTAGGTGTAGATTATATTGAGGGTGGATGGCCAGGAGCAAATCCAACTGATACGGAGTTTTTTGAGAAAAAACATAATTTTAAAAATGCAAAACTTACATGTTTTGGAATGACCAAAAGATCAGGCCGTAGTGCTGAAAATGATACTGGTTTATCAGCATTAATGAATTCTAATACATCTTCTGTTTGTTTGGTCGGAAAATCTTGGGATTTTCACGTAGATGTTGCTTTAGGAATTACAAACGAGGAAAATCTTGAAAATATTAGTGAGAGCTCAAAGTATTTCGTTAAAGCAAAAAGAGAATTCATGTTTGATGCAGAACATTTTTTTGATGGTTATAAAGCGAGTCCAAAATATGCACTTTCATGTATCAAGGCAGCTTATGATCAAGGTGCTAGATGGATTGTTTTATGTGATACTAACGGAGGAACACTCCCTTATGAAATTTCTAAAATAGTTTCTGAAGTTTCAAAAGTTATACCGGGAAAAAATTTAGGAATTCATGCTCACAATGATACTGGCAATGCAGTTGCCAACTCATTGGCTGCAGTTTTATCAGGAGCAAGACATATTCAAGGAACAATTAATGGTCTTGGTGAGAGATGTGGCAATGCGAATTTAATGTCATTGATTCCTACTTTTTTTTTAAAAAAAGATTTTTCATCTAAATTTGAAACAGGAATTAGTGCAAATAATATTAAGAATTTAACAGAATGTTCTAGATTATTAGATGAAATTTTGAATAGAAAACCAAATCAACATTTGCCTTATGTTGGTGCTGCAGCTTTTTCTCATAAGGGTGGCTTACATGTTTCAGCAGTACAAAAAGATCCTAAAACTTATGAACATATAAATCCTGAGGATGTAGGCAATACTAGAAACATAGTTGTTTCAGATCAATCGGGTAAATCAAATATCATTTCTAGGTTAAAAAGTATAAAAATTGATATTAAAGAAAATGATCCTAAAATTAAAAAATTATTAGATGAAGTTAAAGATAGAGAATTTATTGGTTATAGTTATGACGGAGCTGATGCGTCTTTTGAATTGTTGGCTAGAAGAATCATCGGCGAGATACCAAGATATATTTCTATTACAGAATATGATGTTTCTGTTAAAAAAAATAAATCTGGGGATATAATTTCATCAGCTAAGGCACAATTAGAAGTAGATGGAGAAAAAATTATTTGTGAAGGAGAAGGTAATGGTCCAGTTAACGCTTTAGATAATGCTATTAGAAAAAATGTTGATCGATTAGCTAAGTATTCAAGATATTTAAAAGATTTAAAGTTAGTAGATTATAAAGTTAGAATTTTGAATACAGGAACAGAAGCGGTAACTAGAGTTTCTATAGAAAGTACAGATTCTAAAGGAAAAAATTGGTTTACTATAGGTGTATCGACAAACATTATTGAGGCTTCTTTCAAAGCATTAATTGATAGTTTAGATTATAAACTTTTTAAAGATAATGCTCCTGCAAGCAAGTAAATGAAAATTAAAAAATTTTCAAAAAAACCAGAAGATATAAATAATAGAGTAGGTGCCAAGCCTATTGTTTGTTATCCAAATGATAATTTGGAAAATGAAAATTTAAATCTTCTCCATAAAGCTAGAAAATATTTAAATAAAATAGATGAGATTATAATTCCTCCACGAGATGCAAAAATTTTCAATGTTAAATTAGGTAATTTTTTTAGAATAGAAAGTGTTGAAGGTCCTCAAGTAGGTGACTTAAATCTATTTCAAGCAGATAACTTAGATGAAAAATTTTATTCTGGAAAAACCAGAGCTCTTTACGGTAGTCATATTTCTGTAGGAGATAAAATGTTTAGTAGCTTCCCATATTTAAGATCTCTAGCAACTATTACCTGGGATACATTAGATTGGTATGGTTATGATAAAGATGGAGGTTCAGTTCATGATGTAATAGGAACTAGATGTGATCCTTACACTTCAAGATTAATTTCAGGAGATAATTATCATTATTGTTGTCATTCAAATTTAACTAGAGCGTTGGTTAATGAAAAGGGGTTAAATATTAACGATGCCGAAAAAATTGTTCATGATGTTCTAAATGTATTTATGTTGACCGGTTTTACTAATGATACAAAACAATATTTTATGAAATCAAGCCCTGTTAGACCAGGAGATTATTTAGAATTTTTTGCTGAAACTGATTTATTAGGAGTTTTATCTGCTTGTCCAGGAGGAGATTGTGGTTCTGAACATTCGTCAGATGTTGCGAAGTGTTATCCATTAAAAGTTTCTGTATGGAATGTAGATAAAGAATATCTAAACGGAATAAAATTTTCAAAAATTTCATCATATAATAGAAACCATGGTTTAGTTAAATAATATGAATAATAATAATATTTCTTTTATTTTACATAAACCTCAATTATCTGAAAATATAGGTGCTTGTGCAAGAGCAATGAAAAACTTTAATTTTAAAAAATTAATTTTAATAAATCCGAAACCAATATTTCCAAATGATAAAATTTTAGCCACATCAGTAGGAGCTAAAAATATAATTAATCAAAGTAAGGTATATAAGAATTTAGAACAAGCTCTTGGATACATAGATGTTGTTATTGCTACTTCTGCAAGGTTTAGAAATAAAAATATAGAGCATATAAATTTAGATGATTTAAAAAAGATTGATTTTAAAAAAAAAATTGCTTTTTTATTCGGATCAGAATCTTCTGGTCTGTCAAATAACGAAATTAGTTATGCTAATTATACTTTACAAATACCAACTAATCTTGAATTTAAATCTTTAAATCTTTCACATAGTCTCATTATAATTGCACAAGTCGTCTCCAGTATTATAAAAATTAAAACTAAACCTTTTAATAAATCAAAAAAAATTAAAACTGCATCAAAAAAAGAAATTCAATCAATGATAAAACTTTGTATTAGAAATTTAGAAAATTTAAATTTTTTCAATCCTAAAGAAAAGAAGCCAATAATGTTACAAAATCTTAGAAATATTTTTTATAAGATGGACTTATCGGATAAAGAAACACGTATATTATCAAGTGTATTTGCTCGTTTGGGTAAAAAACGTTGATTGACAAAATATTAAGTAAGCTTATAAAGCCAATATCTAAATGACAAAAAGATTAAACTCTAAACATAAAGTTGACAGAAGATTAAAAGTAAATTTGTGGGGCAGACCCAAAAGTCCTTTTAATACTAGAGCTTATGGCCCTGGTCAACATGGTCAAACAAAAACATCTAAGCCATCTGACTATGGAATTCAACTTCAAGCTAAACAAAAATTAAAAGCTTATTATGGAAATATTAATGAGAGGCAATTTAGAAATATATATAAGAAGGCAGCAATGCTTAAAGGGGATACTAGTGAAAACTTAATTGGTTTATTAGAGAGAAGACTAGACGCAGTAATTTATAGAGCAAAATTTGCAACTACAATTTTTTCCGCAAGACAACTGATAAATCATGGTCATGTTAAAGTTAATAGTAAAAAAGTAAATATAGGCTCTTATTTAGTTAAAGAAGAAGATACAATTGAAATTAGAGACAAATCTAAACAACTTGCCATTATTGATATTGCTTTAGCTAATAAAGAAAGAGAAACCCCAGAATATATTCAAAAGGATGAAAAAAATAAAAAATTGAAGTTTGTTAGAATTCCAAAATTTGAAGAAGTTCCTTATCCAATTATTATGGAGCCAAATTTAGTAATTGAATATTATTCTAGATAATATTACTTTTTAAAATTAATCCCTTTATCTTCTAAAATTTTTTTAAGTTCACCATTTTCATACATTTCTTTAACAATATCACATCCACCTACAAACTCTTTTTTTATATATAATTGTGGTATTGTAGGCCAGTCACTATAAACTTTAATTCCTTCTCTAATGTTTTGATCTTCTAAAACATTTACTCCTTGAAATTTTACTTCAAGAATTTTAAGCATATTAGATACAGCCATTGAGAACCCACACTGTGGAGCATCAGGTGTTCCCTTCATGAATAAACACACTTCATTATTATCTATATGATTTTGAATTGAATTTTTTGTTTGATCATCCATTATTGTTCCTTTGTTTTAATTGCCAAGGCATGCAATTCATTACCCATTTTACCTTTTAAAGAATTATATACCATTTTATGTTGTTCTATTTTACTTTTGCCCGAAAATTGAGAAGAGGTAATTGTTGCAGAATAGTGATTACCATCACCAGCTAAATCTTGTATTTCAACTATAGCATCCGTTAAAGTTTCCTTAATTAAACTCTCAATTTCTTTTAAATTCATTGCCATTATTTACTCATGTAGTTATTTAACCAATTTGTATTCGATCTTCTTAATTCGTCAATTGTAACTTTTGTCTTTTCGTTAATATAAAGTTCATTTTTATTGATAATTCCTAATTCATCAAAGTGAACAGCATTTTTATTGAGAATTTCAGTAACTTTTTTTAAATCTTTTTTAGTAATTTCAACAATATATCTGCCTTGATCTTCAGCGAAAAAGTACTCTATTTCATTAATCAAAAATTTTGGTTTTTTTAAATTAATACCTTTATTTCCTTTAATACACATTTTGCTAATCGCTGTAATTATACCTCCTAAAGAAACGTCATGAGCGCTCTGAATTAAATTATTCTCAATTAATTTTAATAATGTTTCACCATTATTTTTCTCGTTAAATAAATTTATTTCTGGTGGGGGACCATTTTTTTCATCTAAAATATTTCTAGCAAATAAACTTTGATCTATATGACCTTCAGTTTTACCAATAACTAAGACGATATTATCTATTTCTTTAAACTCCATAGTTATCATTTCTTTATAATTTTTAATTAAACCAACTCCACCTATGGAAGGAGTAGGCTTAATACCCTCTTTTTTTGTTTGATTATAGAAAGATACATTACCTGAGACCACAGGGAATTTTAAATATTCACTAGCTTCACCAATACCTTGAACACATTCAACAAATTCGCCCATATTTTCATCATTTTCAGGGCTACCAAAATTTAAACAATTAGTAATTGCTATAGGTTTTGCTCCTACCGAAATTAAATTTCTAAAACTTTCGCACACCACTTGTTTGCCGCCAGTTAAAGGATGTGCCCAACAATAAACTGCTGAAGAGTCAATTGAAGCTGCTACTGCTTTATTAGTTCCATGAACTCTCACTACACCAGAGTCTCCGCCTGGTTTTTGAATAGTATCTCCCATCACAGTGTGATCGTATTGTTGCCAGATCCATTCTTTGCTACAAACATTTGGGTTAGATAAAATTTTTTTAAGGACTTCAATTATTTTTAAATTATTAAGATCTTCTTTGTTAATTTTATTTTTTTTTGGTAGTTTGGCTTTTTTCCATTTACGATCATACATTGGTGAGTTTTCAACCAATGTATTAACTGGAATATCTGCAACTATCTTATCATCAAAAAACAGTTCAATTTTTTTTGACTTTGTAGTTTTACCTATTACAGCAAAATCTAAATTCCATTTATCAAATATTTTTTTAGCTAGCTCTTCCTTACCATTTTCTAAAACAATCAACATTCTTTCTTGACTTTCAGAAAGCATTATTTCATAAGGAGTCATCTTAGCTTCTCTACATGGAACTTTATTTAAATTGATTTCAATACCAAGATTGCCTTTTGAAGCCATTTCAATACTTGAAGATGTTAATCCTGCAGCACCCATATCTTGAATAGCTATAATTGAATCTCCTGCCATTAATTCCAAACAAGCTTCAAGAAGTAATTTTTCTGTAAAAGGATCTCCAACTTGAACAGTTGGTTTTTTTTCTTCAATATTTTCATCAAAACTTGCAGAAGCCATACTTGCTCCATGAATTCCATCACGACCTGTTTTAGAACCTACGTAGATTACAGGTTTATTTAATCCAGTTGCTTTTGAGTAAAAAATTTTATCTTTTTTGACTAGCCCCAAAGTCATTGCGTTTACTAAAATATTTCCATTGTAAGAACTGTCAAAGTTAGTTTGACCAGCTATAGTTGGCACACCCATACAATTACCATACCCACCTATACCTTGGACAACACCTCTTAATAAATTTTTTGTTTTTTTATGTTGGGGAGATCCAAAATGAATTGAATTTAAATTAGCAATTGGTCTAGCTCCCATTGTAAATACATCTCTCATAATACCACCTACTCCAGTAGCTGCTCCTTGATATGGTTCTATAAAAGAAGGATGGTTATGACTTTCAATTTTAAAAACGATTGCATCATTATCCCCAATATCCACAACACCTGCATTTTCACCAGGTCCTTGAATAACTTGTTTTCCTTTTGTAGGAAGTTTTTTTAAATGGAGTCTTGAAGATTTATAAGAACAATGTTCATTCCACATTGCCGAAAAAATACCAAGTTCTGTTATATTAGGTGTTCTTTTAAGAAGTTCACAAATTTTTATATATTCATCTTTTTTTAAACCATGATCGATAGCAATTTGTTCGTTAACAATCATTTCAAGTTATTAATTAAATTTTTAAAAAAAATAGATCCATCTTCTCCAGATAAATAAGGATCAATCATTCTTTCAGGGTGAGGCATCATACCCAAAATATTTTTTTTTTTATTAAATATGCCAGCAATATTATTAATTGATCCATTTGGGTTAAATTGTTCTCCTATATTTCCACTTTTATCGCAATAGTTAATTGCAATCTGATCATTTTCTTCAATTTCTTTGAGTTGATCTTTGGTGCAAAAATAATTTCCTTCATTATGAGCAATATGAAGTTCTAAAACATTATTATTGATATTTTTAAAATATCTATTTTGTTCATCATTAATTTTTATAAATACATTTTTACAAATAAATTCTAAATACTTATTTCTTAATAAAACGCCTGGTAATAAACCAGTCTCAACTAAAATTTGAAAACCATTACAAATCCCCATTATCATTCCGCCTCCATTAGCAAAATTAATAACTGACTTCATAATTTTCGATTTAGATGCCATACTTCCACATCTCAAATAGTCTCCATAAGAAAAACCACCAGGCAACACTACTAAATCACTTTTTGGCAATTCTATATCATTATGCCAAACCATTTTATTCTTAAAACCAAATTTTTTAAGAGCCACATCCATATCTCTATCACAATTTGAACCAGGAAATGTGATGACCGATGATTTCATTAATTACTGAGTATCAATAATTTTGTAGTCTTCAATTACAAGATTAGCTAAAAGTTTTTTGCACATTTCTTCAACTTTATTAGTTGCTTTTTTTGGATTACTTTCTTTAGTATCAATTTCAAAAAACTTTCCTTGTCTTACTTCATTAACATCATTAAACCCCATTCCATCTAATGCTTGATGGATAACTTTACCTTGTGGGTCCAAAACATCTTTTTTAAGAGTTATAATTACAGAAATTTTCACTTTTTCTTTCTTTTAATAGAGGATAATTTTGTGACATTTACTGCTGTAATATTTGATTGTTCATGAAGAATTCCTAATCTTTTAGCAACTTCTGTATAAGCAGGAATAAGGTCGCCTAAATCATTTCTAAACCTGTCTTTATCTAATTTTTTATCTGTAATGCTATCCCATAATCTACATGTGTCTGGGCTTATTTCATCAGCTAAAATTACTTCATTTTTTCCACTTGATTTTAATCTTCCAAATTCTAATTTAAAATCAACAAGTTTAATACCAACTCCTCTAAACATTCCGACCATAAAATCATTAATTCTAAGTATCATTTTTTTTACTTTTTCTATTTCTTTTTTGGATGCCCAATCAAAGGCTAAAATATGTTCTTCAGATATTAAAGGATCTCCTAATTTGTCATCTTTTAAGCAATATTCAATTAAAGGTTCTTTTAAAACTGTTCCTTCTTCAATACCCAGTCTTTTTATAATTGATCCACTTGCAATGTTTCTAACTATAAATTCAATTGGGATTATATCTACTAATTTGATTATTTGTTCTCGCATATTTAATCTTTTAACTAAATGATTTTTAATACCAATTTGAGAAAGATTTGTAAGAATATATTCAGAGATTCTGTTGTTTAGGACACCTTTACCTTCAATAGTAGTTTTTTTTTGATTATTAAATGCAGTTGCATCATCTTTAAAATATTGAATGACTAAATTTTTATCATTTGTTGCATAAATAATCTTAGCTTTTCCTTCGTATAATTTTTTTCCTTTTTGCATTATTTAAATACTCTTCTAAAGATTAAATTTACATTTTTAAAGTGCTTAGAGTATGTAAATATAGATTTTAATTTTTTAGGTGAAATCATTTTTTTTACGAATTTATCTGCAGAAACAGCGTCAAATAAATTTAAATTTTTCTCAAAACATTTTTTTGCATAAGACTGTACTAATTTATATGATTTTTCTCTACTTAGACCAGATTTAGTTAATTCAAGCATCACCTCTTGAGAGAAAATTAATCCCTTAGTTATGTTTAAATTTTTTAACATTTTTTTAGGATATACAACCATATTATCTAAAATGTTTGAAAGTCTAATTAAAGCAAAATCTATTGTAATATTAGCATCAGGACAAATATTTCTTTCAACACTAGAGTGAGAAATATCTCTTTCATGCCAAAGCGCAATATTTTCTAAAGCAGGATTAACTGCACTTCTAACCATTCTTGCTAAACCTGTTAAGTTTTCACTTAAGATAGGATTTTTTTTATGAGGCATTGCCGAAGAACCTTTTTGATTTTTTGAAAAATATTCTTGTAATTCATAAACTTCAGTTCTTTGGAGATGTCTTATTTCAATCGCTACTCTTTCAATAGATCCTGCAATAATTCCTAAAACAGAAAAATAAAATGCATGCCTATCTCTTGGAATAACTTGTGTTGAAATTGGTTCAACCTTTAGATTTAATTTTTTTGCAACATATTTTTCTACATTAGGATTAATGTTTGCATATGTTCCTACTGCTCCTGAAATAGCACATGTTGATATTTCATCTATTGCATAAACCAACCTTTTTCTATTTCTTTTAAATTCTTCATAAAATGATGCTAATTTTAAACCAAAGGTAATAGGCTCAGCGTGAATGCCATGACTTCGTCCTATGCACGGTGTAAATTTGTATTTTTTAGCCTGCTTTCTGAGAATTTTTAAGATTTGATCAATATCTTTAAGAATTATTTTACCTGATTGAACTAACTGTATATTTAAACTTGTATCTAATACATCTGATGAGGTCATTCCTTGATGAAGATATCGAGCTTTAATTCCTGCTTTTTCGGTTACTGAAGTTAGAAATGCTATTACATCATGTTTTACTTTAGACTCTAATTTATGAATTCTCTTAACATCAATTTTTGCTTTTTTTTTAACTAATGAAGCAACTCCACTTGGGATTTGACCAAGTTTTTCCATTGCTTCTGCTGCTGCAACTTCGACATTTAGCCAAATTTGGTATTTGTTTTCTTCTGACCAAATATCAATTAATTGTTTTCGCGAGTATCTTTTAATCATTAATTATAAATATGGAGGCTTTAAATAACCTTTAACAGATTCTGTAAAGATTTCATAACCATTTTCAGTAATTCCTAATGTATGTTCAAATTGTGCAGACAGTGATTTATCTTTTGTAACTGCTGTCCATCCGTCATTTAATATTTTAACATGATATTTACCTGAATTAATCATTGGCTCAATCGTAAATGTCATACCAGGCTTTAATTCCATTCCAGAATTTTTATTACCATAATGTAAAATATTAGGTGGCTCATGAAAGGTAGTACTTATTCCGTGACCACAAAAATCTTTTACAACAGAAAAACCTCTTTCCTCTACAAATGACTGAATTTCATAACCAATATCACCTAATTTAACTCCTGGTTTTAAAATCTTAATCGCTTTCATCATGGATTCATAAGTTGCATCAATAAGATTATTTAATTTAACAGGAGTTTTACCGATACAAAACATTCTACTAGTGTCTCCATAATGTCCATTAACTATTGCGGTTATATCTACATTCATAGCATCACCATCTCTTAAAATTCTATCTGATGGAATTCCATGACATACAACATGATTTAAGGATGTGCATAAAGATTTTGTAAATCCTCTATAATAAAGAGGGGCAGAGTATCCCCCATTATCTCTAATGAATTCATATCCTAACTTATCGATATAATCAGTAGAAATACCTTCTTTAATATTTTCAGTTAACATATCTAAAGTGCTTGCTGCTAGGTTTCCAGCAATCTTCATTTTTTCGAATTTTTCTGTATAATCAATCATTAATAATTTTAATTTTTTTATCTATATAAATTTTTTTAGTGCTTATACTACACCTATAGGCTAAAAAATTTACTCCAGCTTTTTTAGCAATTAAATAATTTTTATAATATTCTTTATCTATATCTTTAGCTATTTTAAAATATTTCATATTTTGTATTTGAACTAAAAACAATAGATAAGTTTTATAACCTTTATTTATGGCATCAATAAGTGTTAATAAATGTTTTGACCCTCTTGAAGTAACTGCATCGGG
Source organism: uncultured Pelagibacteraceae bacterium (assembly GCA_902569055.1). Classification (GTDB taxonomy): domain Bacteria; phylum Pseudomonadota; class Alphaproteobacteria; order Pelagibacterales; family Pelagibacteraceae; genus Pelagibacter. Next base: position 24,110 of record CACFSU010000009.1, read on the forward strand.
AAATTCAGCCGTATTTTTATTCCTAAATAAAGTCACATTTTTTACCTCAACAAAGCTTTTTTGATTATTTTTTTCTACTAAAAAGTCAAATCTGGTCTCTTTATTGAAGAAAACTTCTGGTTTAATTAAGTCATTATTTTTAAGTTCTGATATTAGATTATTTTTTAAACCATGCAGAGCTATTTTATTTGCCATGTGAGTATTTACTCCTACTAAATTTTTTCTTGTCTTTATAATCTCTAGTCCATATTTAAGTTTTCTTTTAGGATCATTGTTTTGAAGTAAATAAACCTCATTCCCTTTATCTAATAAACCTTTCATCGAACCTGTATTAGCACAGTGTGCAGTGACAACTTTTTTAGCTAATTTTATGTCAGTAAAAAACCTTTTGTATCGTTTGATTAGTTTGCCTTTTACTAAAGACTTGGTAAATTCCATTACTAAATTATATATTTCATATGACCAAAAAAGCAAAAGTAAATGCAGCAATTTTAATTATAGGTAATGAAATTTTATCTGGCAGAACTCAAGATACAAATACTTCTACACTAGCTATTTGGCTTAACTCTATGGGAGTTTATGTTGACGAGGTTCGAGTTATACCAGATGTGGAAAAAATTATTGTCGATAATATAAATTTACTAAGATCAAACCATGACTATGTTTTTACAACTGGTGGTATTGGGCCAACACATGACGATATTACTGCTAAATCAGTTTCTAGTGCATTTGGATTAAAGTATGAAATTCATAAAGAAGCTTTCAAGATTTTAGAATCTTATTACAAACCTGGGGAGTTCAATGAGGGCAGACAAAAAATGGCCTGGATGCCTGAGAATGCAAAATTAATTTTAAATCCAACTAGCGGTGCTCCTGGCTTTAATATTGAAAATGTATTTTCTTTACCAGGTGTACCATCAATTTTAAAATCAATGCTAGGTGGACTAAAAAATGCTATTGTTGGCGGACAGCCTATCAAAAGTTTAACTATTAGTTTAAAAACTGTTGAAAGTGAAATAGCAAATTCTTTAACAAAAGTTCAAAATAATAATCAAGATGTAGAAATTGGAAGCTATCCTTTTTTTCATGCAGGAAAATTAGGTGTATCTATAGTTATAAGATCTGAAGATCAAAATAAAATAGATAATTGTAATTATCAAATATTAGAATTTGTGAATGAAAAAAAAATAGAAGTCGTAGATCGATAATGTTGTATTTTGCTTATGGTAGTAATTTACATCATTTTCAAATGAAACGAAGATGTAAAGATAGTATTTTTCTAAAAAAGATAAATTTAAAAGATTATAGATTAACATTCAGAAGCAAATATAGAGCTGCCGATATAGAACATAAAAAAAATTCAGTAGTACCTGGAGGATTATTTGAAATTTCAAAAAGTGATGAAAAAAAATTAGATGTTTATGAAGATTTTCCAGTGCTTTATAAAAAATATTATTTTTATTATTATGGAAAAAAAGTAATGACCTATACAATGATTAATAAAACACAATTTAAGTTTCCTACTGAAAGATATTTAAATACTATTAAACAAGGTTATAAAGATTGTAAATTAGATAAAAGTTATCTCGTTAAAGCTTTAAAAGATTAACTTATAATGTTTTTGCATACCAAATTAGAAAAAAAAAAAGAATTTATAAAAGTTGCTTTTATAGGTTGTGGTAAATTTGTAAGTATGTTTTTAGCTCAATATAATCATTTAGATAAAATTGAAATAGACAGCATCGTTGATATTAATATTAATCAAGCAAAAAAAAATTGTTCGAAGAGTGGACTGAATGATAAAACAATAAAGGAAATAAATTTTGTTACTTCTTTAGAAGAAATATTAAATAGAGACATAGAAATTTTTATTGAAGCTACGGGTAATCCAATTATTGGAACTGTACACGCAACTAAGATTATTAAACAAAAGAAACATGTAATTTTAGTTAATGTCGAAGCCGATGTAACTTGCGGCAAATATTTGTCTGATTTAGCTAATAATAATGAAGTTATTTGTTCAATGGCTTATGGAGATCAGCCATCATTGATTTTAGAACAAATTGAATGGGCGAGATTAAATGGTTTCGAAGCAGTTTGTGCTGGAAAGGGAACTAAGTATCATCCAACTTTTGAATACTCAACACCCGATACTGTTTGGAGTCATTACGGATTAACAAAAGAAAGAGCTGAAAAGGAGTCAGGAATGAATCCTAAAATGTTTAATAGTTTTTTATGTGGAGATAAATCTGCAATAGAAATGTGTGCAGTAAGTAATGCTGCAAATCTAAAATGTCCTAGTAATGGTTTAACTTTTCCTCCTGTAGGTGTTTATGATATTGCAAAAAAGATGATACCAAAGCATGAAGGTGGATTAATTGAGTTTGATGGTCAAGTAGAAGTTATCTCTAGCATAGATTTAGATAAAAAAGATATTCCAAATGATTTAAGATGGGGTGTTTACATAGTTATAAAAGCAAAAAATGAATATGTAAAAAATTGTTTTAAAGATTACGGAATGGTAACAGACTCCACAGGTAATTATTCTGCTATTTGGAGACCTTATCATTATATAGGCTTAGAACTTGCTCAATCTATCTATTCAATTGCACTCGATAATAGAGCAACTGGTTATTCAAAAAATTATAACGCTGAAGTTGCTAGCGTTGCAAAAAAAGATTTAAAAGCTGGTGAAAAACTTGATGGGGAAGGAGGTTTTTGCGTAAAAGGTAAATTGATTACTTCACAAAAATCAAAAAAAGAGATGATTTTACCTTTAGGGCTTACAGATAAAGCTATTTTAAAAAGAGATATTAATAAAGATGAATTTATAAAACTTGGTGATGTCGAGTTAAATTTACCAAGAGAAGTAATTGAGGCTAGAAATTATCAATATAATCTAATTTAGCTTTAGTCTAGATAAGAAAGTTAAGTTCACAGTATTAAAAGTTACTTAAAATCCTTGCCCTTTATTGTTTAAATAAAAAATTTTAATTTGAATATTATGGAAAAAAAGTAATAACTTATATAATGGTAAACAAAACAAACTTTAAATTTCTAACTGAAAGATATCTTAATGTAGTTAAAAGAGGTTATAAAGATTGTAAACTTAATCAGAAATATCTTCATCAAGCTTTAAAAGGAAATTAGATGGTTGAATTTCCAAACAATTTAAAACCTTTTTTTGTTGATAATGAAGATTTAGTTAGACTTGGATCGATAGATGATGGCGGTTATGTAGTTCCAACTCAAACCATAAAAACTTCAAATGTTTTAATATCTTTTGGTGTAAATGATAATTGGGAATTTGAAAAAGATTTTTTAAAAAAATCTTCAGCAAAACTCTTTGCTTATGATCACACTATAGATAAAAATTTTTGGTTATCAAAATTTAAAAAAGATTTGGTTAAATTTATTCAATTAAAAATATTCAAACCAAAGAAACTTTATAAAATGTTTCAATATCTTGACTTTATTATATTTTTCAAAATGAAAAAAAACAATGAATTTCATTTAAAAAAAATAGGTAAATGTCAAAACTGTTTATGTTTAAACGATATTATTTTAAATCATTTACAAGATGAAAAAAAATTATTTTTAAAAATAGATATTGAGGGATCTGAATACGATATACTTGAAGATATCATTTTAAATAAAAGTAAAATTCAAGGCATAGTAATTGAATTTCATGAGGTATCAAAAAATATAAATAAAATCATCGATTTTACAAAAAAAATTAATACCGATTTATATTTAGTACATATTCATGCAAATAATTATTCTATGAAAGAATCTAGTCAATTTCCAGAGGCCATTGAGCTCACTTATTCAAAAAAAAATCTTCATTTAGATATTAAATCTAATGATAAAGCGTATCCACTTAAAAATCTTGATTACCCTAATTCAAAAAGATCTCCCGATATTAAAATATCATTTAATAAATAAAAAAAATTTACTTATTCATCTTGTTCAATTATAAATATTTGCATAAACACTCATAAAATTCACAAATGCCCTCGTGGTGAAATTGGTAGACACAAAGGACTTTAAATATCTATCTATTACTTAACCAAATTGTTTCAAAAGGTTTCAATATTAAAAGCTTATTTCTAATCTCAATTTTAGAACCAATAAGATTATTCCAGCTATGGTAAGTTTTATTTAGGTGTGTTTTTTGAATTTTTGAAGATAAATTTGTAATACAAATTATGGTTTGATTTTTATCAATGCTTACTCTTTTGAATGAAAAAAAATTTGAGCCAAGGTTTATATTGTGTCTTGAGGCGTTTGGATGAAATGCTTTTTGTTTCCTTCTAACTCTAAGCAAATTTGAAATTTTCTTATAAAATATGTTTTGTTTGGAATTTTTATTATCAAGTTTTTTTGAAATATTTTTATAATTCCATTTATATCTATTTATGTCTCTATTATTTCCAGTTATTATATATTTTGCTTCATCATTAGATTTACCAAACAAAGAATTTAAATATAATGCAGGAATTCCTTCAAAAGAAATTATAATTGAATGTGCAGAAATATATCGTTCTAAAAAAAATTTTCCTTTTAGATCATAATCTGATTTTTTAAGTGCATCAAAAACAGTTATATTTGCTTCATAGACTTTTTTTGATTTATTTTGAACTTTTCTAAATGAAAATTTTGACCCATTTTTTTTTAATCTTTTAATGTAATTTTTTAATGTTTTTTTGTTAAAAATCCCTTCTGTAGGTCTTATACCTATGCCATCGTGTGAACCTATGAAATTTAGATAACTATTTCCGTATTTTGTATTTGGGAGATTTTCACTCCATTTATTTAAATACGAACTGTTTTCGAATAAAAAAGCGTGAATTAATAATGGTGGTAATGAAAAATTATAAATCCAATGAGCTTCATTATTTTTGCCAAAGTAACTTAAATTTTCTTTTTCAGGTAAATTAGTCTCAGTAATAATTATAGTTTGAACATTAAGAAGATTAATTATAATTCTAAAAAGTTTTATTATTTCATGCGTTTGTTTTAAATTTATACATTTGGTACTGTTTTCTTTCCAAAGATAAGCAATAGCATCTAATCTTAATATAGTAACACCATTTTGGATAAGATATATCATTATCTTTATAAATCTAAGAAGCACTGATGGATTTTTAAAATCCAAATCTATCTGATCTGCACTAAAAGTTCTCCAAAGGTATTCTTTTTTATTAAAAATATTTATTCCTTTTAATAATTTATGGTCTCTAGGTCGTATTACTTTTGAAGTATCAAATTTAGAATCTACAGTTAAAAAATAATCTTTACCTGGTTTTTTGTTTTTTAAAAAATTTCTAAACCACAAACCTCTTGCTGATGAATGATTAATTACCATATCAGCCATAATATCATTTGATTTTGAAATCTTTTTTATATCAGACCAATTACCAAGTTTATTGTCAATTTTATAATGATCTTTCACAGAAAAACCACTATCGCTACTTGAAGGATAAAAAGGTAAAAAATGAATTGTATTAAAATATTTCTCTAATTTTTTTTGAAAAAAAGTTTTAAATACTTTTATTGATTTTTTATTATTTGAATAAATGCTATCTCCATAACAAATTATTAATGAAGTTTTTTCTGAAATATTTTTTTTCCTTTTTGGATTTTTTTTATTAAAATTTTTAATGATTTCAATTATTTCATTTTCAAAATTATTAATATCTTTTTTAGATAAAAATTTTTTATAAATACTATTTAGTTTGGATCTTACTTTTTTCTGGTCTTTTTGAGTTAACATTAATGATATTCTTTATTTAAACAAACTATCTTATCCTATTTTCATCTTTGTCAAAAAATAATACCTTGTCTTTTGAAAAAGATATCTTTAGTGAATGATTATTAATATTTTCTGACGATTTAATTATAATTTGGTTTTCAGAAATTTTAGAATAAATGATTTTTTCAAACCCTAAATTTTCAACAAGATCAATTTTTACGTCTATTTGGATTTCATGATTGTTTTTTAAGCTTATATCTTCAGGTCTAATACCAAGATAAATCTCATCTTTAAATTTAAAATTTTCAAAAGTTATTTTATTATTAAATAATACCAATGTGTTTGAATTTATAATTTGTTCTTTATTAATTTTGATAATGTTCATCTTTGGTGACCCTATAAATTCTGCAACAAAAATATTATTAGGGTCTGAATAAATCTCATTAGGTGTTCCATATTGTTCGATATTTCCTTTATTAAGAACTACAATTCTATCAGCTAATGTCATTGCCTCTATTTGGTCGTGTGTTACATATATAATATTCGAACTCATTTTTTTATGTAGCTTTGATATTTCAACTCTCATTTCAGATCTTAATGATGCATCAAGGTTTGATAATGGCTCATCAAATAAGAAAACCTTAGGACTCCTTGTGATTGCTCTACCAATTGCAACTCTTTGTCTTTGTCCACCTGAAAGCTGTTTAGGCTTCCTTTCAAGCAAATCCTGAATTTGAAGTGTAGCAGCAGCATTATTAACTTTTTGATTAATTTCACTTTTTGGAATTTTTTCCATTTTTAATCCGAAAGCCATATTTTCAAAAACATTCATGTGTGGATACAAGGCATAGGATTGAAAAACCATTGCAATTTCGCGTTTAGAAGGAATTAGATTATTTATTAGTTTGTTATCTAAATAAATTTCTCCTATATCAACTGACTCTAAACCTGAGATCATTCTTAAAAGTGTAGACTTTCCACAACCTGATGGACCAACTAAAACAATAAATTCTCCATCATTTATTTTTATATCAAATTTATTTATTACCTTGTTTGTTCCAAAACTTTTTTCGATATTTTTTAGTTCAATAGATGCCATAAAAAAATTTTCAACCCAGAGTTTAGTCTTAATATTTTAGATATTATTTTAAACAAAAAATAACGTTAATGTAAAATTTGCATAGCTGCCATATTTTTTTGGAAGGTCTATTATCGTGACAAATTTGGTACCTTTTAACGTAAATTAATTAAAGACAGGGGGTTATAATGAAAAAAATATTAATATACATATTTGCTTTTTCATTTCTTGTTAACTCAAGTTACGCCGGAATTACTTTCTGGACTACTGAGGTTCAACCAGAAAGAATGGAAAAACAAAAAACTATGGCCAAGGCTTTTGAAGACAAAACTGGTATTAGCGTTGAAGTAATACCTGTTGAGGAAAAAGATCTTGGAACAAGAGCTACTGCAGCAGCAGCAGCGGGAAATCTACCAGATGTGATTTATCACACATTGCAATATGTTTTGCCATGGGCTGAAGCAGGCATATTAGACGTTGATGCAAATAACGCTGTAGTTAAGTCGTTAGGTAAGAAAACATTTGCACCGGGTGCATTGAATATGGCTAAGAAGGGTGGAAAAATTGCAGCTGTTCCAGTTGATGGCTGGACTCAAATGGTTGTTTACAGAAAAGACCTATTTGCTGCAGCTGGTTTAGAGCCACCAACTTCATATGCAAATATAGTTAAAGCAGTTAATGCATTATCAAGTAATGATATGTTTGGCTTTGTAGCTGCTACAAAAACAGATGAAAACTTTATGAGCCAAGTACTCGAACATGTGCTTTTAGCTAATGGAGTTAATTTTGTTAAAAAAGGTGGAACTAAAAAGCAAGGTAAAGCTTTAAAGAATTCTTTAGAATTTTATAAAGTTATTGCTAAAGCAAGTCCCCCAGGAGAATTGTTTTGGAAACAATCAAGAGCATTGTACTTTGCTGGAAAGACACCAATGATTATTTGGTCTCCATTTATTATGGATGAGTTAGCGGGTCTGAGAGATTCTGCTCCTCCAACAATAAATAGTGATCCAACATCACCTGAGTTAGCTTCTAAAACTGGTTTCATTACTAATTTTAGTGGTCCCAACAATAAAAAAGGTGCTGCTTGGGCTGATGTAAGATACTTTGGAATCACGGCGGATGCAGATACTGATGAAGCTAAAAAATTCATAGAGTATTCTATGAGTGAGGGTTATACAGCGACATTAGGAATTGCTCCTGAAGGAAAATTTCCAGTAAGAAGAGGAAATAAAAATGATCCTAGTGCTTACACAAAAGCCTGGAGTAAATTACCAGTAGGTGTAGATAGAAAAGCTCCTTTAACTGATCTTTATTCTGCAGATGTTATAGATAACATTGTTGCAGGTCTAGATACTGCTAACAGATGGGGTGTTAAAGAGGGTGAACTATCTCGAGCATCAAAAATCATTAATTCTCAATTCTTAAATAGAATCACTAGAGAATTTATTGATGATCAAATCTCAGTTGATGAAGCTGTTAAGAAAATTAACGCTGAATTAGCTAAGTTTTAAATAATAAATTTATAAAAAGCGGATAATATTTTATTATCCGCTCTTTATGTATGAGTGATTCATTATCAAAATTAGAAAAAAGAACTGCTTACACTTTAGTTTTACCTGCAGTCCTATTAGTTTTTGCAATTGTATTATTTCCTATATTTGCAAATGTGTGGATCAGTTTTAAAGACATTGAATTAAAAGATATCAGAATTCCAGAACCAAGAGCAAAAAAAATTGTTAAATCAATTTCTGAAAATGAATCAGAATTAAAAGTGATTTATAAATTAAGAAACAGTTCGTTAATTCAAGAAATTAGAAATGTTCAATTTCATGATAAATTTCCAAAAAATATTTTACCTATTGATCTTGATCCAAGATGTAATTTTAAATCTAAAAAGATCATTTGCGATTTTGGAAACTGGGAGGCAAAGTACAGAGAAAACTTTGAAGTAATAATAAAAAATACTAATGATGAAAAAATTGATAAAAAAATAATAAAATCTCGAAAGCCAATATTAAGCGGGACAGCAAACAATCCGTTACTGACTACAAATTTTACATTAAAAAATTTTAAAAAAGTTTTTTATGAAAATAATTTTGTTGAATTACTTTCAACGACATTTTACTTCACTTTTTTTGGCACTGTAGGTGCAATTATCTTTGGAATTTTAGCAGCGCAATTAGTTAATCAGAATATTCAAGGTCGAACATATATGAGAGGTATTTTACTTTTTCCTTATGTAGGTCCTGTAGTTGCTTTAGCTTATACTTGGACTTTATTGTTAGATCCAAATAGTGGAACTTTAAACGCATTATTGGTTAATTTTAATATTATAGAGAAGCCAATAAATTTATTAGGCCAAAAGTACATAACAATGAGTATTTTAGGTTTTGAATTTAAATTAAGGTTAGCTTTAACCACAGTGATATTTTTTGAAATTTGGCGTTATTTTCCATTAGCTTTTTTATTTATATTAGCAAGACTACAAGCTATTCCACAAACTTTGTATGAAGCAGCCGAAGTAGATGGAGCAAGTCCAATACAAAAATTTATACATATTACACTGCCTCAAATTACAGCAATAATTTCTATTTTATTTATGATTAGATTTATTTGGAACTTTAATAAATTTGAAGATATTTTTTTATTAACGGGTGGAGCATCAGGGACAAGAACATTACCAATTAATGTTTACCAACAAGGTTTTGCTGTATCAGATATTGGGATGGGCTCTGCAGTTTCGATAGTCATAGTGATGTTGCTTATCTCTTTTATGGTTATTTATTTTAGATTGATTGGAAAAAAAGCAAATGAAATTTAGATCTCTAGTATTATATTTGGTTATTTCATCGTTCTTTCATACATGTATTTTATCTATATGGAAAATTATGTCTACACTTCAAGGTTTAAACTTTACTAATTTAAACATCACTCAAATCTTTGTACTTGGTATTCTTTTATCTTTATCGTTTGTATTAATTGGTAATAAGGTTAACCATTTAATAAAGATTATTTCATTATCTTTTATATTTTCAATTTTATATTTTTACTTAAATGAGACATCTCCATATTGGTATATATTTGGAGTTTTCTTAATAACCTTATTTTTTACGAACAAACTCAAAAAGTATAGTATGCAATCTTTGAGGGAAGATTTTATATCTGAAAAAATTATTTTTGATTTTATCACCTTATTTGGCATTGTTTTCTTTGCATTCGTAATTTTATTTCCTTTTTACATTATGCTGGTTACAAGTTTTAAAACTCAGATAGCTTTATTAGTTAACCCTTTAGACTTTAGTCTAGATTTCACAAAAAGCTTAACTGAGTTATTCAAGTCTTATTTTGTTATTTTTGAAACATATAATTTTGGAAGATATATCTTAATTAGCTCAGCTGTTTCAATTGGGACTGTTATTGTAACATTGTTATTTGCAATACCAGCAGCTTATGCAGTCGCTAGATTAAATTTTTTTGGTAAAAACTTTTTATCTACATCGATTTTAATTATTTATATGTTTCCAGCTATAGTTTTAGTAATTCCATTATATACTGTTTTTAGTCAACTTGGATTAAGAAATTCAATTTTTGGATTATTAATAGTCTATACAGCAACTACTTTGCCAGTTGCTATTTATATGTTGCAAGGATATTTCAAAAGCATTCCTAAAGAAATTGAAGATGCGGGTATTATGGATGGTCAAAATTGGTTCGGGATAATTCTAAAAATTATTATTCCTTTAAGTTTACCTGCTATTGCATCTGTTGCACTATATGTCTTTATGATAGCATGGAATGAATTCCTTTTTTCATTGATGTTTTTAGATAGTCCTAAATCTTTCACTTTATCAAGAGCTATCCAATATTTAAGTGGAGATGCAGAAACTCCTCGTCAATATTTAATGGCTGGATCAGTAATAGTCACTTTACCAGTACTATTTATATTTATATATTTTGAAAAATATTTGGTTAGTGGTTTGACTGCTGGTAGCGTAAAAGAATAAAAAATTTTACTTATTACTATTGTTCAATTATAAATATTAGCATAAACACTCATGAAATTCATTAATGCCCTCGTGGTGAAATTGGTAGACACAAAGGACTTAAAAGCCGAGGGATAGAACTTCAAGTCAGTCCATAGTAGTCCAAGGTAGTCTAAAATATCCTGTAAAATCTCAGAAATTAATTTACCTTTAAATTAAGATTAGAAAATAAGACTTAATTAATTTGTGAAAACCAGCACAAGACCAGCACATGAAGAGATGATATAATACATCTTATGTTTAAATAAATGACTTTAGCTATAGAACAAAAAATTGAAGGCAAACATCTTGAAGAGAGTCAGCTAAAAGCAATTTTAGAGCCAGGAAAGAATATTCTAGTTAATGCAGGAGCAGGTTCAGGAAAAACATTTACAATTCTTGCAAAAATACTTCATATTTTAGATCAAAATTTAGCAAGACCTGAAGAAATAATAGTTGTTGCATATAACTCAAGTGTTGCCCATGATTTGAGAGATAGATTGGAAAAACTGGCTGAAATTTTTCCAAACTTAGAAAAAAAAATAAAAAAAGTATCAGTAGCAAACGGTAAAAAATGTCCAGAATGTAATAAGACAATTGAACAAGCTTTACATTTTTGTGAAGTTAAAAAAAAATTTGTTTCAAGACAAATTCATACTTTTCATAGTTTTTGTTATGATTTACTCAAGAAAAACGAAAAACCACAAATTGCTAAGTATTTAGAAGAAAGTGAACAAAAACTTAAAGAATTAAGAAAAGCAAAGTTTTTAGAAAAAATAGTTGAAGAGATAGGATCTAAAGATAAATCATTTTTTAAAAAAATTAATAAGTTTTTTCTTAAATATATACATCATTACAAAAATATTTTTAAAGACATAAATAGTATGTCTGATTATAATAGACTCATTAAACCTCGTCACGTTGCATTAAAAATAATCGATAAAGATGAGGAACAAATTCCACTATCAGTCAAAAGTGTTGAAGAGTTAGAAATAGCAAATTTTCTTTATCTAAAAGGAATAGAATTTGTTTATGAAGATATTTATACGGGTAAATTACCATCAGAATGGGAGCGTTGGGATAAAGACAGTTCAAGAGGATACCGTCCTGATTTTCATTTAATCAAAAAAGATAAAAAAGGAAATATTCTTTATGATGAGTATTATGAGCATTTTGCTTTAGATAAAAACCTTAATCCACCAAATTATTTTAGAGATAGAGAGAAATATATTAACGACTATAAAATTAAGAAATCAATATTTAATGGAAAATTAATTGAAACATATAGTTATCAAAAAATAGATGGAACATTATTTGAAGAATTAACCAAACAATTAATATCCAAAGGAATTAACGTCCCAGAAGACAATGTCATTTCTGATAAGGACGCCTTAAACCAATTTAAAGAAGCTGGTTATTTTGACTCATTTGCTTATCTTGTAGGCAGTTTTTTAACAAATTTTAAATTAAGAGGAGCAGACTTAAAAAAATTAAAATCACAATTTACATCAAATTGGTTTAAGAAATTATTTGAAAACGAAGCAGATAAAAGAGCAAGAGCATTTATTGAAATTTTTGAAGCTATATTTATTCACTATCAGCAAAAATTAGAATCAGAAAATAGAATTGATTTTGAAGATATGCTTTTAAAGGGAAAAAAATTTATCAAAAATCAAAATATAAAATATTTAATTGTTGATGAATTTCAAGATATCTCGCCTTTGAGAGCAGAAGTACTTAAACAAATTCAAAATCATAATAAAGATGCTCAGCTATTTGTTGTAGGTGATGACTGGCAAGCTATTTATGGTTTTAGCGGAGGTGATATTAAAATTATAGTTAAAAATTTTGAAAAATATTTTGGCAAAAGAAACAAAAAAGATCTTGCTTTAACTTATAGATTTAATCAAAGATTATGTGAACTTACCTCTTCATTTATTCAACAAAGTTCAAATCAATTAGAAAAAAAAATCAAAGGAATTAAAGAGTATAATGATGTACCAGTTGAAATTATTAGACAGAAAGATAAATCTAATTTTCAAATTGATTTTTCTCTTAAAATAAATCTTCTTAATAATTTAGATAACATTTTTCGTTCAGATCCAAACGCCAAAGAAATATTGTTTCTCTCAAGATATAACGATTATAATTATAAAAATGGATACGAAGATCTAAAAAAATATTTGCATAACATATTTAAATCAAAAAAAATAAGTATAAAATTTTCAACTATACATTCTGCTAAAGGTTCTGAAGCTGACTATGTTTTTATACTTAATGTAAGTGATGGATTTTTAGGTTTTCCTAGTACCATAGAAGATGATCCATTGTTAAAATTAGCAAAATATGATTCTAAAAATAGTTCTGATGATGAGAAAAAAGAAAAAATCGAAGAGGAAAGACGTTTATTTTATGTTGCATTAACTAGAACAAAAAAAAAAGTTTTCATTTATGGTTCGCACGATGCATATTTTGTTAATGAAATATTAAACGATAAAAAAATTAAAAAAAATCATCATTATAACGTTGATAATATTAAAGAAGTTAGCAATCCAGAAAAAGTTGTTGTTATTAATTATGTTAAAGGCAAAAAAAGTGAAAATAATTCTAAAACACCTGCAAAAAATCTGGGAATTGAAGCAGGCGATCTTATTATAAAAGTAGAAAATAAAAAAAACCCATCAAAAAAAGAATTTGATATTGAATTAAAAAACTCAAAAGGAAATGAAGTTAGAATTCAAATAAAAAAAATAAATGGTGATACTGTGAATAAAAAAATTAAACCATTCAATAAGAATGAAGGAACAAAAAGTAAAAAAAGATGGGATATAGGAGCTACCTATTTTGAAAGAGAAATTGATCCATTTATTGAGTCTTTAATTAAAATCTATAATATAGATTTAAATGTTAAAGACAAAAAAAAGACTAATTTAGTTAATAAAAATTAAACTTTAGATGTTTAATAAAATTAAAGATAAAGCAAATAAAACAATAGAAAAATCAAAAGAAGCAACTGATGCCTCTATTAAATATGGTAAAAAAATTATACGTAAAAAAGCAATCGAAAGTATTAGAGATAAATTAGATTTTGCTCAAAAAAAAGAAAGTGATTTTACAAAAGAAGAAATGAGAAAAATGATTGCTAGAGAAGAAAAGAAAATTATTAAAAGTCTTGGTTTAAGGGGAGGATTAACAACAATTTTAGCAATGTTTGGGATAGCAAATTTTTAAATGCTTAAATTTTTAACAAAACAATTTTTGTATGGACGTTTATATCTTTGGTTAAGAGAAAGAATAGGTGGAATACTTCTATTAGTGATATCTATATTTTTGATTTTTTACTTTCATAATGAATATTTAAATTATGTTGAATATAAAACTAAATTTGAGGAAAGCTATATTGGATTATCTTTTATTGTTAAAAATATCTTAATCCTTTTAATTGCTGGAGGTTATTTTTATTTTTATTTTTTTTTAAACAAAGCAGACAAGTTGATTAAAGAAGATAAAGAGATATCAAAAAAAGTAACAAATGAAAATAAAGAGGAGATGGTAGATTCGTTAGAAGAATTTCTTGAAGATGATGAAATAAAATGATCGAAGCATTAATAATAATAGAAATAACTGGTTTAATTTGGTATCTTTCAAATAAATGAATACAGCATTAACTATTATTGTTCTTGCAATCTTTATTTTTATTATCGTATTTTATTTAAAACGTGCAAAAGAAAAAAAGAAAGCTCAACAAGATGAGCACGAAAAAATCAAAGCTTATGGCGAAAGTATAAATGAAGAAACACGAAATAAGAATAAATGAAAAATATTTTTAAGAATTGTGGTGCTGGATTATAGGATTTTAAGGGACAACCAGCACAAGACCAGCACATAGAGAGATAAAATAAAAAAAATTTACTTATTCATCTTGTTCAATTATAAATATTGGCATAAACACTCATGAAATTCATTAATGCCCTCGTGGTGAAATTGGTAGACACAAAGGACTTAAAATCCTTGCCGCTTGCGGAGTGCCAGTTCGAGTCTGGCCGAGGGCACCATTAAGATGACAAATGTTCAAATTATTTCTGATAAAAATTTAAAATCTATAAAGATTAAATCTATTTTAATTAAAAAATTGATTAGCAGTAAATTTATAAATCCAAGATTAAAAATTGTTATTGGTGGAGACGGTTTTATGCTCCAAACATTAAAAAAAAATAAAAAATCTAAAAAGATATTTTATGGGATAAATTCTGGAAATTATGGTTTTTTGATGAATAAATTTTCATCAAAAAATATTGTTAAAAATCTTTCTAAAGCAAAAATGATTTCTATTTCACCTTTAGAAATGATGGTTAAAAATAAAAAAAATCAAATTAAGAAACATCTAGCTATTAATGAAGTTTCTATTTTAAGACAAAGTAGGCAGGCTGCATCTTTAACTATTAATTATGGATCAAAAATGATTATTAAAAAATTAGTTTCTGATGGCGTTTTAGTATCTACCCCAGCAGGAAGTACGGCTTACAATCTCTCAGTACACGGTCCAATATTAAGCTTAAACTCAAAAAAATTATCTATTTCACCTATCAGCCCTTTTCGTCCACGAAGATGGAAAGGAAAAATTGTTAGTGATAAATCTAAAATAATTATAAAAAATTTAAATCCTTCAAAACGACCAATAAGTGCTGTTGCAGATAATGTTGAAGTTAGAAATGCAAAACACATAACTGTAAAAACAAATAAAAAAATTAAATTTAATCTTTTGTATGATAAAAATAGAAGTCTTCAAAAAAAAATTAAAATCGAACAATTAAGAAAAGAAACATCTTAATCAATAGATATTAATTAATTTTCTTTGTTCACTTATACTTCTTTAATCTTATATTACTGCGATAGGATTTTTATTATTTTACAAAAGTGTCATTAAATTGGCTAGATACTCTCACAAATGTAGTACACTTACTTAGTTGTTTAAGAGAAGGTGCACCAACATATGTACAACTACTTCTAATTCCTCCGAGAATATTTGAAATAGTATCTTTTATTTTTCCTCTATATTTTACCCTGACAATTCTGCCTTCACTACTTCTGTAATCAGATAAACCACCATAATGTTTTTTGTTAGCTGTCAGAGAACTTGACCCATAAAATTCTATATATTTACTTCCATTATTTTTTACAATTTTACCTTTACCTTCATCATGACCAGCAAGCATTCCTCCAAGCATTACAAAATCTGCACCAGCACCAAAACCTTTTGCAACATCGCCTGGACATGTACAGCCACCATCAGCAATAATGTGTGCACCTAAACCGTGAGCTGCATCAGCACATTCTATAACAGCGCTTAATTGTGGATAGCCAACACCAGTTTGAATTCTTGTTGTACAAACGCTTCCAGGTCCAATGCCAACTTTTACTATATCAGCACCACTTAATATTAGTTCTTGAGTCATATCTGCAGTAACAACATTTCCAGCTATTATTGTTTTTGTTGGGTATTTTTCTCTAACTGATTTTATAAACTTACTAAAGCGTTCTGAATATCCATTTGCTACATCTATACAAATAAATTTAATAAAATTAAATTCTTTCAATAATTTATCAAGCATATTGAAGTCTTCTTTTTTAATACCAACACTAAAGGCAATATTTTTATAAATTGATTTAATTTTTTTGTATTGATTTAATTTTTTAATATCGTGTTGTTTAGTTAAACAAGTAATCATGTCAAATTCAGACATTTTTTCAGCAACTCCTAATTCACCCACTCCATCCATATTTGCAGCCATAATTGGAATTCCTGACCATTCGCTATTACTATATTTGAATCTGTAAGTTCTTTTCAAATCTACATCTTTACGACTTGATAAAGTACTTCTCTTAGGTCTAAATAGTACATCTGAATAATCAAGCTTTAAGTCTTCTTCAATTCTCATTCGAATTTTAAGTTATAATTATAAAAATTAATTTCAAATTAATTAATTGCCTGTGGATAAGTTTTTAGTTAATTAAGTGTTTAGATTCATAATCTCACGCCTGAGGTCTATATCATAATTTAAAAAATAATAAACCAATTATTGTTGGTTCTGAATGTATTGGAAAATGCAAAGGAGTTACGGGTATTAAAAATATGATTGTTTATTCCGACATAACATCAACAAGTACATCTTCTGAAAGCTCTTCAAATATTGTTGATAATTTAAATAAGTTGAATGATTTGTATAAATCTGGCGTGCTTACAAAAGATGAATTTGAAAAAGCTAAAAAAAAAATTTTAAACTAGTTATAATAAAAACGACTACTTGATTGGTCTACAAATCTGTCCACACTCTGACCACACTTATTGTAGTAAGAATATATTTTGTAAAAATTATTTTGATAAAAAAGTAAGTGAAGTGGTGCCCCCGCACGGATTCGAACCGCGGACCTATTGATTACAAATCAAAAAGCTTCTTAAATTTTCCTTTCATTAACGTTGATATTAGTAACTTCTGGAATCCCCGTCAAGCAAGTAAAATAAATTCACTACAAATTCACTACACTTAAAAAAATAAATTTGATAATCTTTAAAAAATGAACATTGATATAATTGAAGATAATTTAAAAAAAATTATTTTAAAATTAGATAAAAATAATTTTATATATGATTTTTTATTAACTTTTGGGCTACCTAAATCCTCAATTAATAGGTTGAAAAAAGGTGATTATAATCAATCTAAAAATAGTAATGAAATTATTTGGTCAAAAAAAATTTATTTTAGAAATGTTTTAGAAAATGAAGATGTTCATGACGTTATAGATGAAATTTTAAAAAGTAGTAAAATAGAAAAATATAAAATCCGCTTCGTAATTGTTACAGATTATAAAACTTTTTTATCAAGAGATGTTAAAACTGGTGATACTTTAGATATAGAATTATCAAAACTAGATGAAAATTTAAATTTTTTTTTACCTTTAATTGGACGAGAAAAGATAATTTTAGATAAAGAAAATCCTGCAGATATTAGAGCAGCTAATCAGATGGGTAAATTATATGATCAAATCATTAGGGATAACACTGATTATGATCTAGATAAATATAGGGACCATTTAAATCTTTTTTTTACTAGATTACTATTTTTATATTATGCAGATGATTCAGAGATTTTTAATAAAAATCAATTTTTAAATTCTATAACAAAATTTACAGAAAAAGATGGTTCAGATTTAAAAACATTTTTCAATAATTTATTTTCTGTTTTGAATATTGAAGATAGATTAAATACAAAAAGTTATCTTAAGGATTTTCCATATGTGAATGGCAATTTATTTCATGGTAAAATAATTTTACCTGAATTTTCAAAAATAACTCGGCAAATGATTATAGACGGCGCTTCACTTGATTGGCATTTAATTAATCCAGATATTTTGGGATCCATGTTGCAAGCTGTTGTAAGTCCAGATGAAAGAGATGAAGATGAAATGCATTATACCTCGGTTCCAAATATTCTAAAAGTAATTAAACCCTTATTTCTCGATGATATTGAGAGAAAAATTGAATTAGCAGGTAATGATGAATTTAAAATTAAAAAAATATTAAAATATATTTACAATATAAAAGTTTTTGATCCAGCATGTGGATCTGGAAATTTTTTAATTATAGCCTATAAGCAGCTTTGTTTACTAGAAATCAAAATTTTTGAGAAATTATTAGAAATTAATCCTAATGATTGGCGTATGTCAGTTTCTGGAATCTCCTTAAATCAATTTTATGGAATAGAAAAATCTCATTATGCCACAGAAACTACAAAATTATCTTTATGGTTAGCAGAACATCAAATGAATCTACTTTTTAAAAATATATTTGGTGTTATAAAACCCTCTTTGCCCTTAAGTGAAACAGGAGTAATAATTTGTGAAAATTCTATAAGTATTGATTGGCAAGATTTTTGCAAATTTGAAAAAAAAACAAGTTTTATTTATATATTTGGCAACCCACCATTTAAAGGCTCCAGAAAACAAAATCTTTTACAGAAAAAAGATGTTTATAATTCCATAAGGCATATCCATGGTTTTAAACGATTAGACTATGTCTCTTTATGGTATTTTAAAGCAAGTAAGTTTGTTGAAAATACAAAACATAGTTTAAGCTGTTTTGTTTCTACCAATTCTATTTGCCAAGGAGAACATGTAAGTCTTCTTTGGCCAGAAATTTTAAAAAATGTTGAGATTATTTTTGCTGTAAAAACCTTTAAGTGGAAAAATAACGCAAAAGATAATGCAGGTGTTAGTTGCGTTATAGTTGCTTTAGGAAAGAAAGATAATAAAAAAAAAATTTTAATTGATGGTCCATCGATACTGGAAACCAACTATATATCTCCTTATTTAACAACTAATAATAATATAAATGTTTCAAAAAGAGAAAATCATTTTTTGAAAATCATTCCAGAAATGATTTATGGAAATATGCCTCTGGAAGGTGGTTTTTTAAAATTAAATCAGAGAGAATATGTTGAGATTTTAAATCAGAATGAAAAAATTCAAAAATTTATTAGACCTTTAATAGGTGGAAGTGAATTTATTAATGGAACAAAAAGATGGTGTATTTGGATAGATGATAAAGATCTAAATGATGCCCTAAAAATTCCTGAGATTAAATTAAGAATTGAAAAGGTTAAAAAGTTTAGAAAAAGTGGGGGAGATGTTGCAAAATCTTTAGTTAATAGATCGCATCAATTTAGATATAGACATGAGGCCAAAAAAAATTTTTTATTAATTCCTTGTACTAGTTCATCTAATCGTGAATATCTTCCTGTTGGATTTTTTGACAAAAGATATATTTCAATGAACTCAGCTCAAATAATTAATGATCCACCATTGTTCATATTTTCAATACTATCATCTAAAATACATATGCTCTGGGTCAAAAGTGTCGGTGGAAAGTTAGAAACCAATGTAAGATATTCTTCTGGTTTGTGCTTTAATACTTTCCCATTAAATGAGTTAACCAATGATGAAATAAAGAAATTAGAAAATCTCTCTTTAAAAATAATCGATGAAAGGGAAAAATTTTCCGATCAAACTATCGCAAAACTTTACAGCTCGGATATGCCAAATAGTTTAAAAAGAGTTCATGAAATTAATGATAATTTCGTAGATAAGATTATTTTTAAAGATCATATTATTAATAACAACGATGATAAAATTTCTTATCTTTTTTCAAAATATGAAAAATGTGTTAATAATGAAAAAAGAAAGTTGTTTTAATAATGCCAAATTTTGTGAATGTACCATATGAACAGACCGGTAAAAGTTTAGATACAGACAAACTTGGCATGAGAGAGATGCAGCGCCGAGCTTTTGTAGAACGTGAAGCTCAATATCTTTTATTAAAAGCTCCACCAGCATCAGGAAAGTCAAGAGCATTAATGTTTTTAGCCCTGGATAAGCTTTACAATCAGAACATTAAAAAAGTAATTGTAGCTGTGCCCGAAAGATCAATTGGTGGATCTTTTGATAGAACCAACCTTAAAGATTATGGTTTTTTTGCAAATTGGGATTATGATGAAAATTTTAACCTATGTACTCCCGGTGGTGATGAAAAGAAAGTTAGAGCTTTTAAAACTTTTTTAACTGATAAATCACAATCTATAATGATTTGTACACATGCAACTTTAAGATTTGCATTTAATCAAAGTGATATATCTGTATTTGATAATACACTTTTGGCAATTGATGAATTTCATCATGTATCTGCAGCAATAGAAAGTAGATTGGGTGAAGTTTTAAACAAGGTGATGAATAAAACAAACGCACATATAATTGCAATGACTGGATCATATTTTAGAGGTGATAATATTCCAGTTCTTTTGCCAGAAGATGAAATAAAATTTACACCTGTAACATATAATTATTATGAACAATTAAATGGCTATAGATATTTAAAATCTTTAGGGATAGGTTATCATTTTTATCAGGGTAGATATCTTAGTGCCATAGGAGAAGTATTAGATACTGATCAAAAAACTATTGTTCATATACCAAACGTTAATGCAGGTGAGTCCACAAAACGTAAACACGAAGAAGTGGATACAATTTTAGATTTAATTGGGGATATAGAGAAACAAGATCCAAAAACAGGAGTGATTCATATAAAAAGAAAGGATGGGAAAATCATAAAGGTAGCAGATCTAGTAAATGATGATCAAAAAGAAAGAGATAAGATCGTTGATTATTTGAGAAAAATTAAACGTGTTGATGACATTGATATTATAATTGCACTAGGCATGGCTAAAGAGGGTTTTGATTGGCCATATTGTGAACATGCTTTAACAATCGGTGCGAGAGGTTCTTTAACAGAAATTATCCAAATAATTGGTAGAGCCACGAGAGATAGTGAAAATAAAAATCACTCACAGTTTACTAATTTGATTGCTCAGCCAGACGTTGCTGATGGAGAAGTCAAAATATCAGTAAATAATCTTCTTAAAGCAATTACAGCTTCATTATTAATGGAACAAGTCTTGGCACCCCATGTAAATTTTAGAACAAAAAATAATCAAGGCAATGCAGAACCAGGTTCAATTGAAATTGATGGATTTAAAGAACCAAGCACAAAGAAAGTAAAGCAAATATTAGAAAGTGATCTAAATGATTTGAAGGCCGCAATTCTTCAGGACGAACAAATGATGAAAGCCATACCTGGCAATGTTGATCCTGAAGTAATTAGTAAAGTTTTAATTCCGAAAATAATACAAACAAGGTACCCAGAAATATCAAAAGAAGAAGTAGAACAAGTAAGACAACATATTATGGCTGACTCAGTAATTAAAAATGGAGAGATCAAAGAAGTAGGAGGTAAGAAATGGGTTAGGATGGCAAATACATTTATAAATATAGATGAATTGCATATTGATTTAATCGATAAGGTAAACCCATTTCAAAAAGCTTTTGAAGTTTTGTCTAAAAATGTAACCACCAAGCTATTGAAAGTAGTAAGTGAAACAATTGAGTCTCGAAAAATATTAATGACAGATGAGGAAGCGGTAATACTTTACAAAAAAATAGCTGAATTTATGAAAAAAAATAATAGAGAGCCAAAGTTGAGTTCTAACGACCCCCTAGAAAGAAGAATGGCAGAAGCAATTGTCTTTTTAAAGAATAAAAAAAGACAACAAAATAAATAGATAGTGATGTTAGATTTTGAAAGTGAATTAAAAAAAATATTAAACGATGATCCTCTTGGAATTTTAAAGTTAAAAGTTAGCCAAACGATAACTATAGACCAAAGATTAATAGACTCCTTTCAAGAAATTAATAGATTTATAGATGAAAATAAAAGAGAACCTGAGGAAAGTATCGATATTACTGAGAGAAAATTATTTTCCCGTTTAAAAGAATTAAGAAAAGATTTTAATAAAGCTTCAATTTTAAAAGACCTTGATAGACATAATTTACTTGCAAAAGTAAAAGAACATAAAACTGTTGATGATATTTTAGAAAATGATGTTCTCGGTTTACTTGATAACGATCAAGAAGATATTTTTAATTTAAAAAACATCCCAA
>CACFSU010000010.1 GCA_902569055.1 uncultured Pelagibacteraceae bacterium
TTTGAAAAAATCTTTTGGTTCTATGCCTGGTTCAACTGGAAAAGGTGCTGGAGTATTTTCTACAGTAGCAAGTGCTGCTGGTATTGATAGCTCTGGTCCTTACACAGGAGAATCTTATGATGCTGCTGCTCTAATTATTTTAGCTATGCAAGCAGGAGGGTCTACAGATAGATCTTCAATTGCAAAAAATGTAATGGATGTTGCTAATGGCCCTGGAACAAAGATTTACCCAGGGGAGCTTAAAAAAGGGTTAGATTTATTAGCTAAAGGTAAAAAAGTTGATTACGAAGGTGCAACTGGAGTTACTTTTACTGACGTCGGTGAAGCTGAAGGTTCTTTCTTAGAACAAGAAATTAAAGGCGGAAAATTTAAAACTAAAAAACAAAGATAATTATATCTTATTCAAAAAACCCCGGTAATAAAATTACTGGGGTTTTTTTTGTAAAAAATCTGTTCTCAGAGTTGCGATAACGATGATGATTATAAAAATTATACAAATTAAATTCATTGTTTTCCAGCTTGTTAAATTTAGAAATACCCCAGCAGATAAACTTGCTGCTGCTTGGACTGAGTAAACTATAAAATCATTAAAACCTTGAGCTTTAAATTTTTCCTCTTCTCTATAAGATAATACCAATAAACTAGTGCCAGATATAAATAAAAAATTCCAACCAAATCCTAAAAATATTAAAGATATTAAATAATTTATAAAATTTTGATCAAATAAACTAGTTACAATTGTTACTGAAAACAATACAGCTCCAACATGCATTATCTTACTATGTCCATATTTTTTTATTAAATTTCCAGTAATCAATGATGGTAAAAACATTGCTGCAATATGCAGTTGGATTACAATACCAGTTTTAGTCAGACTTATTTTTTCCATCACATGCATACTAATTGGTGTCGCAGTCATTAAAAAAGACATAACAGCATATGCAAAAGCAGAGGCTATTAAAGCTTGAAAAAATCTTGGATTTGACAGTAATTCAAAATAAGTTCTAGTAGCTTTTTTATTAATTGTCTTTGGTTTATGATTATCATTATAAAATAATAAAAAAATTGCTGAACAAAAAGTTAATAAAGCAAGAACAATATATGAGCCTGCATATAAATGATTTGAAATAAGTTCCTTTGAAATATTAGCTAAATTAGGCCCAATAAAAGCTGAACCAATTCCTGCTAATAATATTATTGATATGGCTTTTGGTGCCATCTCTTTATTTACAGTTTCTACAGCTGCAAAACGATATTGATGACTAAAAGCTACTCCAGCACCAAGTAAAAAACATCCTAAATTAAAAAAAATAAAACTTTCTATTATTATTGAGAATGAAGCTATCAATGACGCAATTGAGCTTCCAATTGAAGCAAGAATAAATCCTAATCTACGTCCAATTATACTCATTATTTTTGCTGCAAATATTGCAAATATTGCTATTCCAACTATAGACAATGCCATTGGTAAAGTTGCTAAAGATTTTGTAGGAGCAAATTTGCCACCTATAATTCCACTTAAAAAAACTGTGACTGGCGCAGCAGTAAAGGCAAAAATCTGACTTAAAATCAGCAGCCAAAGATTTTTATTCATTAAAACATGTACTTATCTGCCATGTACATAAACCAAGCTATGGCGGCTCCTAAAATAATATATTTCATATTAGTATTATTTTATTTCTATTTTTTCTGGAAGTATACCTTTTGGTCTATACCTCATAATCAAAAGTAAACCTATTCCCATCATTAAAAACCTAAAATATGGAACACTCTCTATTAAATGAACTTTTAAAAAATGACTATTATCTAAACCAGCAGTTATTAAATTAACCAAATATAATCCTATAGGAGCTGCTTCAATCCATAAAAACCAAACGACAAAACCTCCTAGAATTGCACCAAAATTATTTCCACTTCCACCTACAATAACCATTACCCAAATTAAAAAAGTATATCTCATTGGTCTGTAACTTCCTGGAGTAAATAATCCATCTTGAGTTACTAACATAGCACCAGCTATTCCAACTATTGCTGACCCTAATACAAAAATTAACAAATGCTGTTTTACTACATTTTTTCCCATAGCATTGGCAGCTTCTTCATTGTCTCTAATAGCTCTCATCATTCTTCCCCAAGGAGAGTAAAGAGCTTTTTGAGTTAAAATTAAAAGAATAATTACAACAACTAAAAATAGTCCTGAATAACAAAGTTTAACAAACACTGATGATCCTTCAATTACAAATTGATTTAAAGCTGCCTGTCTCTCAGATAAATCAGAGATCAAATTCAATTTACTTAAATTAAACTTTTCCACTAAATTTATAAACCAATCAGTTTGTTGTAAATTTACCTCATAAGGTGCAGGACGTTTTAAACCAATTACATTTTTAACACCTCTAGTCAACCAATCTTCATGTTTTATAATTGCTATAACAATTTCTGATATTAACAATGTGGCTATCGCTAAATAATCTGCTCTTAAACCCAAAGCTACTTTTCCGATTATAAATGCTAATCCTCCCGCAAATAATGCTCCAACTATCCAAGAAAAAATAATTGGAAGACCAAAACCACCTAAAAAACCAGTTTTTGCAGGATTTACAGATTCAATTGCTTCAATGCCAGGCTCAGCTGTAAATCTAATAATTACAATTCCTAAAATTATAATTGCTGCTATAGAGTATGTTCTTATTTTAGATTTTTTATATTTTTTTAAAATATACTTTACGGCTAACACCATTATTATAATAAAGAACAAACTCATTAGAATATTAAAACCTCCTTCACTCCAGGCTTCCTGTACTGGATCAACAGAAATTAAAACAGCAGCCAAGCCTCCAAGAGCTGTGTAACCCATTATACCAAAGTTTATGAGGCCAGCATAACCCCATTGAATATTGGCTCCCATAGTCATAACAGCCGAAATCAAACAAAGATTAAATATTGATAGAGCAATATTCCAGGACTGAAATATTCCAACAAGAATAATTAATCCCATCATAATACTGTAAGCAGCTATTACATTTAAATTTTTTCTCATAATATTTTTCCTTTGAAAATACCAGAAGGTCTATACAACAGTACAATAACTAATATTGAGAATGACACAGCAAATTTATAATCTGTTGAAAGTAGTTGAATCAATCCTTCAGGTTCCATGCTTTCAGGTAAAATGTACATAAAAAATTTCTTATAAGCATAAGTTAAAAGTATTTCTGAAAAAGCAATCACATATCCACCTAAAAAAGCTCCAAATGGATTTCCAATTCCACCGACTATAGCTGCAGCAAATATAGGAAGCATATTATTAAAATAAGTAAAAGGTTTAAAACTTTTATCTAAACCATATAAAGCACCTCCTATAGTTGCCAAAATGGCTGCTATAATCCAAGTAATCATAACTATTTTTTTTGGATCAATTCCAGAGAGTAATGCCAAATCTTCATTATCTGAATAAGCTCTCATACTTTTTCCGGTTCTTGTTTTATTTAGAAACCAAAAAAGAGTTGATACAAGGATCAATGTAACTATGATGGTAATAACTTGAGTGGATTTTATTGCAAGACCTTCATTTAAACCTGTTATTTCTTTAAATTCGCCTGCTCTAATTAAAAATTTTTCTCCATCAAAGAATCTTCTGTCAGAAGGCCCAATTATAATTCTCACAACTGCTTGAGTAACAAACATTACTCCAATGCTTACCATTGCTAATTGAACTGGAGGACTTTTGTTAACTCTATAATATTTAAAAACAAACTTATCTATTAATAACATATAACTAGCCATAAATATGATGGCAAAGGGAATAGCTAAAAGAGCAGTGGGTAAAAAACCTAGACTTATTCCTAGAGATTGAAAATACCAAGTAAATAAAATCGTAACCATGGTTCCAAAAGACATCATGTCTCCTGTTGCAAAGTTTGCAAATCTCAAAATTCCATAAATCAAAGTTACAAAAATTGCACCGAGTGCTAATTGAGATCCGTAAGCTAAAGCAGGTATAAAAATATAATTTAATAAAAGTATAATAGCATTTATAAAATCCATATTACCCACCTAAAAATGAACTTCTGACTCTTGGATCATTTAATAATTCTTTTCCAGTGCCAGAGTAACGGTTTTCTCCTGTAACCAAAACATAGCCTCTATCTGAAATATTTAATGCCTGTTTTGCATTTTGTTCTACCATTAGAATAGCTACATTAGTTTTTTTAACTTTAATTATATGATCAAATAATTCATCCATTACGATAGGAGAGACTCCTGCGGTTGGTTCATCTAACATTAAAACAGAAGGTTTAATCATTAATGCTCTACCTAATGCCACTTGCTGTCTTTGTCCTCCTGATAATTCACCAACTAATTGATCTTTTTTTTCTTTTAAAATTGGAAATAAATTATAAATTTCTTCAATTACTGCTTTGTAATCACTATTAATTAAAAATGCTCCAATTTCTAAATTTTCTTTAACTGTCATGCCCGCAAAAACATTTTTATTTTGTGGAACAAAAGAAATACCTTCTTTAACTCTATCTTGAGGAGATAGGTGTGAAATATTTTTTCCATCAATAATTACCGAGCCAGATTTTAAATTTAGTAAACCTAGCATAGCTTTCATAGCAGTTGATTTTCCAGCCCCATTAGGTCCAAGAATAGAAACTATTTCACCTCTATCTACATTTACTGAACATGAATTAATAATATCAGGACCTTTTCCATATCCACCTGTCATATTATTTCCTTCAAAAAAAGCCATATTAATTATTACTCAATTTTGATCCTCTTCCTAAATAACTTTCAATAACTTTTTCATCTTTTTTTGCTTCCTCAACTGAACCTTCAAAGAGAACAGAGCCTTCAGCCATAACAATCACTGGATCACATAATCTTCCTATAAAATCCATATCATGTTCAATCATACAAAAAGTATAACCTTTTTCTTTATTAAGTTTTTCTATAGCAGTACCAAGATCTTTAAGTAAAGTTCTGTTCACCCCGGCTCCTACTTCATCTAATAAAACTAATTTAGCATTAACCATCATTGTACGACCTAATTCCAATAATTTTTTTTGACCACCAGATAAATTCCCTGCTAGTTCATTTTTCAAGTGACTTAAATTAAGAAATTCAGCCACCTCAAGTGCTTTTTCTTTAATTTGTTTTTCTTCTTTTGAAATTAATGAAGACTTAAATAATGCATTCATTATTTTTTCTCCGGATTGATTACCAGGAACCATCATCAAATTTTCTAAAACAGATAAGTTTGTAAACTCATGTGCAATTTGAAAGGTTCTAAGCAAACCTTTAGAAAATAATTCATAAGAAGGAACGTCAGTAATATCTTCATTGTTAAAAATAACACTTCCTGCTGAACATTTTAAATTTCCTGCAATTAAATTAAACAAAGTTGTTTTTCCTGATCCATTTGGACCAATAATGCCTGTAATAGTTCCTTTTTTAACTTGAAGAGAGCATTCTGAAACAGCAGCCAATCCTCCAAAATATTTTGATAAATTATTAATTTCTAAGATGTTATCAGACATTAATTATCTGTTTAATCTTTTGTGGATAATATTTAAAGTATTAATTATAGATTTATAGATACCTTTTTTTTTCATTTCTTTTAATCCTTGTTCGTTTAATCCTTTTGGTGTTTGAGACTCTTTTACCAAATATTTTAATTCTTTTTTTGAATTTATAACTGCATCTTCTGATAAAGCTAAAAATAATGAGGTAATATATTTCTGTGCCTCTGACCTTTTTATACCTTTATTAACTAACCATTCACTCATTATTTTTAATATTTCATAATAAGAAGCCATCATTCCTGATATTGACCAAAAATTTATTGACGATTTTTCATTCTTAATTTCAATCGTTGTTCCAATTTTATTAAAAAAATTTTTTACTTTTTTATTTGGTGGACAAATAGGAACTGGTCCTTTTTTTAAAGATATTGGAGGTAATGGTATCGCTCTTACTATTTTTGCTTTTACTTTAATTGCTTTTTTTAATTGAGATAAAGTTAAAGTAGAAATAAAACTGATTATGGTTTGATTATATTTAAATTTGAGTTTTTTAATAATTTTTTTTCCAACTATTGGTGTAATTGACAAAAAAATCCAATTACAATTATTCACTATTTCTTGATTATTTTTAGCAACTACAACTTTATTAAATTTTTTTTTTAAGTTAGCTGCAATTATTTTATTACGCGGTGAAATCCAAATTTTAGTATACGATATTTTTGAATTGCAAATGCCTGTTACTACTGATGAGGCGATTTTTCCTGTTCCAATAAAACCGATTTTCATAACTACAAATATTGTAGGACGCCTGAATACTCTGTCTACAAAAAAAAATAGCCGGCAACATTTTGTTGCCAGCTATTTAAAATATTAATAAAAACTTTATTTATCTCTTAGTCTCTACCTAGAGTTAATGTTAGTGCTATTTTTCCAGTTAGACCTTCTGCACTGCTCATTTCTACAGTGTTTCGTCCACCGTTAGCTACAGATCCACCAGTAGATGAAACTCCGTTATTTGTTGAAACGTCATCTAGTTCCATATAACTTCCTTCTACTCTAATTCCCAAAGCACTGTCATTTATTTGTTTTGAATAACCAAGACCTAATACAGTACCCTCAGTACTTACGTTAGAGTAAGTTCTTCCTGAAGCCATAGACTCTTTAATATCTAGGTCAGTCTCAACATAACCTGCTCTAGCAAAAAGACCAGTATCTCCAAAGTTTATTTTTAAATACATAGTGTTCACATCATTGAAATCAACAGACACTGTTGAAGATGCAACATTTTCTCTTGTTTCATTTTGTGGCGTACTTATTGCGTCAGGAGTATGTTCATAACCTAGAGATACATAATCACCTAAATTAAGTTCAATAAAACCTGTAGTATAACTGTCTGTGAAAACACCTTTTTCATTCTTAATGTGTCCTGCAGTGTTTGTCTCAGTTAAATTTGTTTCTTTACCTGTCGCACCAAAAACTGAACTGTTGAACCCAACACCAGCAGTTAATGAAACATTTCGTGCGTTAGCTGTTACTGTACTTATTGCAAGCACAGCGATTGCTACTATAATTTTTTTCATTTTAATATCCTTGTGTTTATTAATATTTTTACGTATTTTTATATTTTTTAATTAGAAAAGAATACCCTCAACAACAGTAAAATCCATTTAATTTATCAATGTTGTAATTTTACAACAAAAATACCTATAATTTATGCGGTTTATTTCAAGTATTTTTTAGCTCTCGCTTAAATTGTAAAATGTAAAACATTTAAAAAAATTTTCCTCTAATCCTCATTAACTCTCGACTCAGCAGTTTGTTTTTTACAAAAGGTTTTCTTCCATGCAGCCAAAAATAATTATTTGCTACTATAGTATAACCACTGGGTAATTTTGTTATTATTTTATTCTCACTTTTCTCTAAAAAATCAGATAATCGTTGTAAAAAATTTCCTTGTTCCATGTTTTGTGGTTGGGGAAACTGATCTATGTAGGATATGTTTGGTCTTCCATTTTCATCAGAGAAAAAAACTGGATGTTCTACTTGATAATTTACATTTTTACTTTTAGGAGATCCCCAAGTAAAATCTTGTCTGCCCACTGGGTCTTTTGACAAATCATCACAATATTCCCAATCATCTAAATGTAACATGACAGTTTCACCACCTTCTACATTTTTTTCTTCTAATTTAGTCATAATTAACCAATCTGTAATTTCATTTACATAAGTTCCGTCAGTATGAAGATCCATATTTCTATAAGCTTTCCTTAAATATGAATCACTTTTATCTTCATGTTTAACATGAAATCTCGCATAATATTTATCAGTCATAGAATCATGATTTGGAATTCCAATCAAATAAGCAACTGCTGTGGATAATTTTACTAAAAATTTATCAGTAGTTTTTGAAGAAATATTTTTGGGACCTATTATAAAACAACCTTTTGACCTATCTCTAATAATTAAATTCATTAATTTACTAAGTTTAGTTTCTGTTAAATCATCTAAACTTTTTGCTATAGTAAATCTAGTGAATGGTTTAAGTTCTAGTGTTGTTAAATCAAATTTATTAAAAAGAAAAATTAATCTCTCTATAATTTTATCATCTAATTTAATTTCTAATATTCTATTGGATTTTTTATGCTCTTCAATTTCAAGACCAATTATTTTTTCCATATTAAATTTTAAGTTAAATTAGTTTATAAATCAATTTTATTTAAAAAAAATTGCTTAATAGAGACATGCAAAAAGCTGAAAAGATAGTTGGATAAACATAATTTTTCTTTGAAATAAGAAAAACTATTAAAGATAAAACTACAACTATTAATCTAATAAAATAACTTGCTTCATTTAAAATACCTACAGGAAAAATAATTGTTCTAGAAATTAATGCCGCCAGAGTTGCATAAGCTAAACAGTTAAACCACTTGAATATTTTTGAAGTTTCTTTAATTCTCTCAGAACTTAATGCACCAAGAATTCTTGATAAAAAAGTAGCAAGTGAAGTAACAAAAATTGCTAAAACTATGTTAACTGACATGTAGTTCTCCTACTAGATATGCAATAGTTCCACCTACTATACCACCTAATAATATTGACCATTCAGGAGTCAGAAAATAAAAAATTGGTCCCAAAATAGCACCTAGCAAAACTGATAATGTTATTTGAATTGTTTTTGATGCACCTACCATCATGCATAAAAAATAAATGGGATTTAAAATTGCTAATCCCATCATCATATCTTTGTTTAGATATTCTGAAAAAAAGAAACCAATAAATGTCCCAATAATAGCGACACTCCATGTAGCACTTCCAATTCCTATCCAATAATCAATTCTTTGTTTTTTTGGTATTGAATTATAGTTACTTTTCATGATTAACCAGGCCGAAACTGCAATAAAATGACATGAAAAATAATATTTCCACTTTGGTTGATCTTCGTGAATCATTAATGGAAATAAAGAGACTGCCATTGGATAAAGACGTGCATTTACCAACCAAACGGCTAGAAAAATGTTTATTAAAGATGCACCAACTAACAATGACTCTGCCATTACTAAAGAGCCAGGTAAAGCATAAGTTAACATTGTAGAGAAAATACTTTCTTGAATATTGAAACCCAAATTTTTAAGCAATGCTCCTATAGCAATAAAACAACAACCTAAGGCTATTGCTGGACTATCGTGAGCAAGGATAGATTTGTATCCTTTAAAGAAAAATTCTCTATTAATCATTAACCGCCAAGAAATAGTCTACCAACATCTGGATTTTTTAGTAAACTATTTCCTTCACCAGCTATGGCAGTTTGTCCAGATACTAAAACATATCCAATGTCAGCGAACTCTAGACCTTTTTTGGCATTTTGTTCTACAAGAATAATAGTTTTTTTTTCATTTTTTTGAAGATCTCTTAAAATTTCAAAAACCATATCAATATATTTTGGTTCCAAGCCAATAGAAGGTTCATCTACAAGTAATACCGATGGTTTCATTACCAGCGCTCTAGAAATTTCTAATAATCTTCTTTCACCTCCAGATAAAACTTTTGCAGGTTGATTTCTCCTATTTCTTAATCTTTCGTATTTCTCAAAAATTCTCTCTGCTTCTTGATAAGACTCTTCTGACTTATCTTTTATATAACCACCCATTAATAAATTTTCTTCTACCGTCATATCTGGAAAAACAGAATTATCTTGAAGTATATAAGCTATGCCTACAGATTTTAATTTTTCTGCGGGTGTTAAGTTTGTAATTTCTTTTCCATCAATTTCTATTTGGCCTGAAAAAATATTTGTAAATCCATAAATTGAGTGAAGAATAGTTGATTTTCCTGCACCATTTGGGCCTATTAAACATAAGGATTGAGCTTTACTTACAAAAAGTTCAAAGTTATGGAGTATTTCCATTTTTCCATAACCGGCATTTAAATCTTTAATTCTTAAATGCAAATTTGATGGTGAAAGCTTTCTCAAATCATCTGCTTGAGGTGCTTTTCCCAAGACTTCATATTGATTTGACATTATTGGGCTCCTAAATAAGCATCTATTACACGCTTGTCGTTTTTAATTTCTTCTGGTGAACCATTTGCTAACATTTTACCATGCGCCAAACAAAAAATATTTTCTGCTAATTGCATAATTACTCTCATATTATGTTCAATAACTAATAAAGTAATTCCAAAATCTTGATTTACTTTTATTAGTCTGTCTATAATTCCATTAATTAATGTTGGATTAATTCCGGCTGTTGGTTCATCTAATAAAAGCATTTCTGGTTCATTCATTAATGCCATTGCTAATTCTAATAGTTTTTGTTGACCAAAAGATAAATCTCCTGCTCTTAATTTTCTTTTTTGGTATAAGCCAACAAAGCTTAATAAATTTTCAGCTTTTTCAGTTAAATCTTTAGGAATTCTAGAAAATATTTTTAATATACTTGCATCACTTCCTTTATGACTGATAAGCATATTCTCTACGCAGTTTAATTTTCCATAAATTCTTGTTTGCTGAAATGTTCGAAGTAAACCAAGTTTTGCAATAACTGGAACGGGTAGTTCAGATACCTCTTTTTTATTAAATTTTATAGAAC
The DNA here is from genome assembly GCA_902569055.1 of uncultured Pelagibacteraceae bacterium. Lineage (GTDB taxonomy): Bacteria > Pseudomonadota > Alphaproteobacteria > Pelagibacterales > Pelagibacteraceae > Pelagibacter. Next base: position 10,616 of record CACFSU010000010.1, read on the forward strand.
CATTATCTATGGGATAGGTTCCAACTATCGAATTAAATAAAGTAGTTTTACCAGACCCGTTTGGCCCGATAAGACCAACTATTTTACCTTTTTCAACTGTCATTGAAATATCAACGTTAGCTTTTACACCACCAAATGATTTACTTACATTGCTAACTTCTAAAATACTCATTTTAATTCCACCTGTGCTTTTCGATCAGCTTCATCAACTACTTCTCCAAATCGTTCTGGATATTTTTCTCTTAACCATCCCATTATTCCTTCTGGGAAATAAATTACTATAACTACAATAAGAACACCTAAAGCAACATACTGCCATCCTAAAAAGAATGTCCAGAAACCTTCTTTAAAAATATGAAATACTGTTGCACCTATTATAGGTCCCCATAATGTTCCTTTGCCACCCAAGATAGCCATTAAGACCATAAATACTCCCATTTCTCTTCCATCAAATGCTACATCTGTAGAGTCTATATAACCAACTAATCCTCCCATTATTCCTCCAGCTAATCCACAAAAGAATGCTGATACCATCCAGCCAATAATTTTATATTTCATCGTCTCAATGCCCATTGCTTCAGCTTTATCTTCATTGTCTCTTATTGCATTTAAAATTAATTTAAATCTTGTTGAGTAAATTGCCCTTATAGTTATGAAAGAAAGCACAAGTACAAAAAAACTTAAGAAATAGAAAAATTCACCTCGTGCCTCTAAGCCTCCAACATTTGGAAAGGGTGGCGTAGTAAATCCTTGTCCAGCTCCTATAATTTCAATGCCTCCAGAAATTTCTCCAGCAGCTACGCCTAGACCTAAAGTACAAATTGCAAAATAATGTCCTCTTAATCCTAAAATCGAATATCCTATTAAACCAGCAACTATTGTAGGAACTATTGCTGCAACTACTAGACCAACAGCCATTCCTTGAAAGAATTGTGCTGGTGTATGTACAAAAGTTTTTTCTCCACCACTTTCTGTCCATTCAGCTAAAGGAAAAAACATTCCAACTTGTACTGAAGCACACAAATACATTCCAAGACCATAAAATAATATATTTCCAAATGAATTATATCCCATTTCTCCACCTTGAATATTCCAAGTAAGAGCTAAGACAATTAATACGCAAAGTATGGATAATTGAACTTTAAATGCTGGAAATATAAATGGTGCTGTTAATCCAAAAAATAATATTACAAAATATAAAGTTAAATTTTTATACATAATTTTAAATAGTAAGCTCTTCTTCTTCAATCTTCATAAAAGGAAAATGAGAGTCTTTATAAAATATATTTTTTGCATTTTTAATAAAATCAATATTATCCAATAGACCAGCAAATAAATAATTTCTTTTCCATAAAGATACATATCTAAATATTGGAGCAGTACAAGTTTTACAAAAATAATTTTTTATTTCATTTCCACTTCCACCTAGTTGCGTAAAAATTCCTAGATTTTGTTTTTCTATTTTTAATGCTCCGTCTCTTAAATCAATAATTGTAATCATTCCACCAAATGCTTTTCTACAGTCTAGACAATGACAATTATAAACCCTTGGAATTTCATCAATATCTACTGTAAATTTTACTCTGCCACAAATACATCTACCAGAATGTTTATTCATTTTTTTTTCAGGCATTATTTTAAATATTCTCTTTTTCTTGATAATTTAAATCTTCTGTAAACTAGAATTATAACTAATAATAAAAATACTGAGCCTATTCTAAATTCTGTTCCTAAAATATAATCTGCAAATTCCTCGAAAACACCTAAGCCCATACCCGATAATGCTACACCTGGAAGATTTCCTAAACCTGCAACAATTACAATCATAAATGATCTAATAGTATAAGGTAATCCCATATATGGATGAATTGTAAATGTTATTGAAATCAAAGCTCCAGCAACACCGCAAAGTGCAGCATTTATTCCAAAAGTAGCTGCATAAACTTTTTCAGTATCAACACCTAAAATCTTTGCTGCTCTTGCATTTTGAGCAGTTGCCCTTATTGCCCTACCAAGTTTTGATTTTTTCATATAAATCACTAAACAAATAGCAAATACAATACTAACAACAGCAGAAAATATTTTTGAGTTTGGTAAAACTACATTGCTATCAAATAAAAAAGTTGTTCCATAACCTGAATTAGCTAAAACAACGTCCGCACCAAATGCAAAATTCATCAATTGCATAAAAAGAATACTTATCCCAAATGTTGCTAAGATTGAGATGAATAAATCCCTATCGACAACTTTGTTAATTACTAATTTGTAAATTCCAACACCTACAAAAAACATTATTACAGGAGCAACTATCACTCCCCAAGCAGGGTGAATTCCATAAAGATACATAAAGTATGCTATATATCCACCAAGAATAACTAAATCACCTTGAGCAATATTTATGATATTCATTACTCCCCATTGCAAAGCCATACCGTAAGCAATTAAAGCAAACAATACACCCAAAAGAATTCCGTCCAAGCAAGCTTGAACAGTTATCATTGGATATTGGAAAACCATAAAATCCATAAATTGCCCTTAAAAAAAAATACCCCCTAGAGTTTAGGGGGTATTTATAGATTAGTTATTATCTGTCAGACCACTTAGGAATTGGATGTATCAACTTAGCTGACGCCCACTTAAGAGGAGCAACAACTTTATTTTCACATTTTCCTGCACCATCACACATTACTTGGAAAAGCACCATAGGCTTATCAACATTTTGACCACCTGGAGCAAATTTAATATTTCCATAGAATGTTTGCATATTAGTTGCTGCAAGAGCATCTCTTACTTTCTTTTGATCGAAAGAATTTGCTCTTTCAAATGCATCTTTAAATACCAATAAAGCTGCAGATGACTCTGCTGATTGATAAGGCGGATCATAACCAAATTCTTTTTGGAAATCTGCCGCGTAAGTCATTCCATCTTTAAAGAAATTATCTTTATAAGTTAATGTTTTATGCCATTGAGAAGCACAGAGAGCATACTGAGAATTTTTACCATGTTGTTTTGATAATTTCGCAGCATCACAGTGTGTCATAGCTAACATTGGAACATCTACTTTCATTTCAGCTATTTGTCTAATTGCTGTTAATGCTCCTTTTGTATGACCTGATACAACAAGCACATCTGGCTTCATTTGTTTAACTTTAACTAAAGTAGCAGCCATATCATTAAGCTCTTTCGGGAGCTTATCATCGATTATGATTTCAGATCCAGTTTCTTTAGCTGCATCTAAAATACCTAATCTTACATCTTGTGAAAAAGCATCTTGTTCAAATGCTTGCGCAATTCTAACACCTTTTCCACCATTTAATTCAACAGCTGTTCTAATAGCTACATCAAGGTATAAATTAGCTGGAGCTAACACTGCAAATAGATATTTATAACCTTTAGTAAATAAAGATCTAGAAGCACCATTTGCTTCAACCATTGGAACACCATATTTTTCTGTAACAGGAGCTATAGCTTTAGTTAAACCTGAACTGTAAGGTCCAAGCATAAATTCAACTTTATCCTGTGAGATTAATCTTTCTGCTAATTGGGCTGCTCTTTTTGGGTTTGACTCATCATCATAATAAATGATTTCAAACTTATAAGTTTTTCCACCAACTTTTACTCCACCCATGCTATTAATTCTATCAACAGCCATGTTATAGCCGTTTTGAGTATGAACACCATTTGATGAATATTTTCCAGTTAATGAAATAGCAGCACCTAACACAATCTTATCACCAACAACTTTTGCAAAAGATGTTACTGAAGAAGATAAAAGTAGTGCTATTGCAGAAATAAAACTCAAGATTATTTTATTCATTTTCATTTTATTTCCTCGGTTAATTAATTAATTAAAAACTAATTTAATAAAGAAAACTATGCTTTTGCAAGAGACAAAAAGTGCAAATAGCACCTACTGTTATTGTTGAGTAATAATAATTATTAGAGCAATTAAAACTAAAACACTCGCGGAGATTGTATTTATTGTTTTTGGATTAGCTTTTATCCATAGAATTAATTTTTGAGCCAACAAAGCGTAACCAATCAAAGATAAAAAATCTAAAACAATGTAAGTAATTATTAAAATTGAAAATTGAACAACATAATTTAAACTAAAATCAATAAATTGTGGAAATATTAAAGGAAAAAACAACCAAGCCTTAGGGCTTGTTCCTGCTACTAAAAAACCATCTTTAAAGAAAGAAAATAAACTTTTTGATGTAGTTATTTTAGAATTAATATTTTTTGGTGCTGATTGATAAATATCATAAGCTAAATAAAGTAAATAGACCACTCCAATCCATTTTGTTATTTTTAAAAAATTTGGATTATCAGATAGAAAAGTTCCCAAAACAAAAATAACTAAAGTTGCTTGAATGAGATTGGCTGTAACATCTCCCAATGCAGTCCAAATACATTTTTTAACTCCATAATTCATAGAATAAGAAATAATGACTATTCTCGGAGTACCTGGTGTAATAAATAAAAAAATTATGATTTGTAAAAAAAGGATAAAATCTAAGGGAAGCATTTGAAAGAAAAGATAGTCCTAAAAAACCGGGAGCTAAAGATGGTTAAGAAGGACTATCAAAATTATAATAACAGATCTAAAAAAAAATGCATTATCGATTTTTTTCAAATATAAGGAATTAATGAAAAAAAAAGGTCACACCCCGATTACAAAGGTTAAAAATCCTGAACCAAATATTGAAAGTCCAGATTGGGTCATCTGGGCTGCTTGGGCAGATAGAATCACTTTTGAGGAAATAGAGGAAAAAACTGGAAACACTGAGTCTCAAGTAATAAAAATAATGAGGAGATCTCTTAAACCATCTTCATTTAGATTGTGGAGGAAAAGAGTAAATCAGAAAAGTATAAAACATAGAAAAAAATTTGAATATTCAAGAAAACAAATTACTAGTAAAATTAAAAAAGGTGATTATCTATAGATCATGAAAAATATTACAATTTATACTGGTCCTATGTGTAATTATTGTGAAGCAGCAAAAAAATTATTAACAAGAAATAATGCTATTTATAATGAAATTAATATAGCAACCGTAGATGGTGCGATGGATGAAATGATTAAAAAAGCTAATGGAAAAAGAACAATACCTCAAATATTTTTTGATGACTTGCATATAGGTGGTTATGATGAAGTCAGAGCTTTAGAAAAAGAGAATAAACTTCAAAATCTTTTGAAATAATTATTTAATTGAAATGGTTACAACAGGTTCCATTGGTTCAAAGTTACACAGATTTGTTGTACCAATTTCAGTAGCTTGTACTGCGCTAGAAGTTCCAAATGATATATCTATAGTTGGAGCTATTAATGCAACAGTATAAGGTGACTGCAATTTATAAACTAGAACATGATCAGAATCTGTAGACCCGTCAGCATGTTGTGTTTGATATGTTGAAGAACCTGTTCCTTGTGAGTAAGTTATTGTTACATCATCAGAAGTTGAAGAACAATCAGCAGCTGTACAAATTGAAGCTTGATCATTTATTAAATAAGTAGTCATATCTGCTAAAGTTTGATTAGGATTCATTGCAGGTCTATGAGTATGTATTTCATTTCCTGCTGCAGCGTGACCTCCAGGGTAACCAGAAGTTTCTGCATAAGTTTGACAGTCTGTTGCTATACCTGCAACTGAAATATCAGCTCGAATAGTAAATTTTCTACTTATAGTTACTCTCATATGTGTGTAAGTCGTACCTAATGGTAACAAGGCTACATCACCATATGTAGCAGCCTCCGCCCCTGCATCCACAGAAGCAATATCAATTTCTTGTTCTCTATCTGCTAATACTACCGAACCTTCACAATTGTCTACTCCTGTACTGCTTTCACAGAGTTCAACTTTTTTCATTGTAACTTTATAAACTGTAGCAGCCCCAGTCTCCGCATCAAGATTGGAATTAATGCTTAAAAATAAAAATATACTAAAAAAAAATTTTATTAATTTAATTTTCATTAATCAGTCCTAGAAATTGTTGCTGATCCTTTAAATTCAATCATAATTTTATTATTTCTTTTAACTTTGCTCAATAATTCATCTGTCATATCTTTTTTTTCTTTCCAAGCAGCTTCACTAATACCATCCTTAGCGGTAGGACCATCATTTCTTGGAGGATGTACAAATCTAAATTTTGCATACCATTCATCTTCCAAACCTTTTTTGCTTTTATCATCGTAAGCTAGTTCAAGATCTAATGACTTTGTTAAAATCATATCTGAGCCATATTTTGCACCCTTAATATCATCTCTCAAAACACCATCCCATTCATAATAATTAATAAATATTTTTGACCAATGAAGATATGGCACCTGACCAGCTAATCGGTATTCCCAACCGTCTAAAACCCTTTCATCTTGAGAGTCATGAAACCCCTGGTAAACGTTAGTATGAAAATCTAGTACTGAATTTCTTAATTCTAAACCAATACTTGCTCTTCTGTTTGTTTCACTAAAATCATTATCTATAAAAGCATTAAATCCTGCTAACGTATTATTGTCATTGGATAACTTTCTAATACCTAATCCAAAATTACCTATTATTTTTTCTTCATTAGCTTGTTCAGTATTGAATAATGACAATTGTGTAAAAATATTTCCACTATCTAATTTCAATAATTCTCTAACAGCTAAAATACTATAATCAGGTTTAGAATTTTCTCTCAAATCTATGCTAGTTTCGGTATATCCTTCACCTGGAATTAGTCCACTAGTGTATTCTGAAATTTTTTCGGAAGCTTTATTTAAAGTACTTTCTAGAATATCTGCATTAGATAATCTTGAAAATAATATAATAAATATAATTAATAAAATTTTTTTCACTAAGTAAGAATAATATTTAATTAAACAATTCTCAAGAATAAAATATAAAGAGATTAATATTGCAACTGTTGATGGCGAAATAGATGAAATGATTAAAAAGGCTAATGGAAAAAAAACTATACCGCAAATATTTTTCAATGATCAACACATTGGTGGCTATGATGAAGTCAGAGCTTTAGAAAAAGAGAATAGGTTGCAAGATCTTTTAAAATAAAAATTATTCTTTAGGTTTAAAAACTAAACAAACTCCATTATTGCAGTATCTTTTACCTGTAGGTTGAGGTCCATCCTCAAAGATATGCCCATGATGAGCATCACAATTCTTACAATGATATTCTGTACGCGCATAACCTATCAAATGATCAGTTTTTGTTTCAAAAACATCTGGTAATGACTCATAAAATGATGGCCAACCTGAACCACTTTCATATTTGGAGTTAGAGTCAAATAATTTTATTCCACAATTTACACAATGATAACTGCCTTCTCTTTTCTCACTGTTTAAATCACTCGTACCTGGAAGTTCGGTCCCATCCTCAAACATTACTAATTTTTGTTCTGCAGTAAGGTTTTGATTAATTTTTTTCATATCTTATTTAATTTCACGTATAGGTTTTTCGTTTACACAAGATTCTAAAGCTTCAATCATTTGTGTATAATAAATACTATAATTTTCTGCAGTAACATAGCCTATGTGAGGAGTAAGTAGTGCATTAGGTAAAAATCTAAGTTTATTATTTTCTGGTAATGGCTCTCTTTCATAAACATCAATCCCGGCACCAGCAATAACATTTGTAGATAATGCAATAATTAAATCATCCTCATTAATAATGGGTCCTCTAGAAGTATTAATAATAAATGAAGTTTTTTTCATTTTATCCATTTCTTTTAAAGTAATACAATCTTTGTATCTATCTCCACCCTGAACATGAATAGATAAAAAATCTGAGACTTTTATTAAATCTTCTTTACTACAAGGAAGCACATCTAATTCTTTACAGGTATCTAAGTTAAGATTTTCACTCCATGCCATCACCTGCATACCAAAAGCTTTACCAATTTTAGCTACTTGTGATCCAACTTTACCAAGACCAATTAGACCTAAAATTTTTCCTTTAAGCTCTACTCCAATAGTTGTTTGCCAATATCCTTGATACATGTTGTCTATTTCCTCTTTTAAATTTCTGGCTAGTCCTAATATTAAAGCCCAGGTTAACTCGGGCGTTGGATTGATATTACTGTCAGTCCCACAAACTATAATTTTCCTATTTTTAGCTGCTTCAAGATCTATTGATTTATTTCTTAGACCGCTTGTAATAATAAATTTTAATTTACTAAGATTGTTAATTAAATTTTTAGTCATTTGAGTTCTTTCTCGCATAATTAATAAAGCCTCAAAATCTGCTAACTGTTCAAGAGCATCAGCTTCATCAGTAAACGGTTCACTAAAAATCTTAAATTCGTACTTTCCAGATAGCTTTTCTAAATCAACAAATTGTTGAGAGACATTTTGATAATCATCTAATATAGCAACTTTAAGCATTAACTACTTTTTTATTTGATAGCATAATTCCACTTAAAATAAATAAACCTCCTAAAATATGATAAAACATAAATCTTTCATTAAATATTATCATAGCCATAATCGCACTTAATATTGGCATTAGATGTAAAAATATCCCAGATCTATTTGCTCCAATTAAAGATATTCCTTTTATCCATAATATAAAAGAAGCTAGACCTGGAAATAAAACTACGTAACCCAAAATTAGTAAAAAAGGTATCTCTAAATTTACTCTAAAACCTATTTGATATTCTATAAAATAAATTGGAATTAAAAAAATTAATCCGAAAGTTATAATTACTTCTAATAAACCTAACTGTGAAATTTGATATGTTTGTTTTTTAAGTAAAGCAGAATAAACGGCCCAAGAAAACATGGCAAATACCATTGTTATGTCACCTTTATTGAAATCTAAATTGACTAAAATTTCTAAGTTAGCTTTCGTAATAATTAATAAAACTCCTATAAAAGAAAACAATACTCCTAAAATTTGAAAAATATTAGTCTTTTCTATTTTTAATATAGAAGAAATAAATATTATCATAACTGGTATAGTTGAAATCATTAAAACACCACTTATAACTTGGGTAAAGTTAAGGGAGTAGTAAACAATTGAATTAAATATTGTAATACTAGTAATACCTAAAATTAAAAATAATTTATAATTTTTAAATATATAATCTTTATTTTTTAATATTTCAGGAATCGTAAATGGAGCTAAAATCAACCAAGCAAAAAACCACCTATAAAAATTTAAAGTAAAAGGTGGAATCTCATAAAAGCTTGCAAACTTTCCAACAATAAAGTTGCCAGCCCAAAAAGTGACTGTTAAAAATAAATAAATATATGCAAAAAAATTTGAAGATTTTTTCACTTAATTAAATCTTTGTGAACTATAAGGATCTAAATTTAAATTTGTGTTTTCTTCAGCTACCATTCTAGAAACTATCTTTCCAGAAATAGGACCTAAAGTCCATCCTAAATGATGATGGCCAAAACAATAAAATACATTTTTATAATTTTTTGATGGACCCATCACTGGTAAAAAATCAGGTAAAGTGGGTCTAAAACCAAGCCATTCGTCCTCATGATTTGGTAAATCCCCCAACATATATTTTGCATTATTAATTAAATTTTTAATTCTTGATTTAGAAAGAGGATTATTTAATCCTCCAAACTCTACAGTTCCTACAACTCTCAAACCTTGTTCCATAGGTGTAATTCCAAATCCCCTATTAGAGAAAATTACAGGTCTGCTTAAAAGATTATCACAATTTTTAAAATGTACGTGATATCCTCTTTCAGTATCTAAAGGTATTTTTTCATTAAGTTTATCTGTTAGTTTTTTAGAAAATGCTCCACAAGCTATGATAATTTTATCAAATTTATATTCTTTCAAATCACTTTTAAATATAGGTTTTTGATCATCAAACTTAATATCTTGAATATTAGATTTTTCAAATTTACCTCCTTTTTTTAAAAATAATTCAAAGAATTTTAAAAGAATTTTTTTTGGATTTCTTGCGTGTCTTGCGTAAGGGTAATATACCCCACCATGATAAAAAGGTTTTATATTGGGTTCCAGATCATGTATCTCTTGTTTATTAACTAACTGTTGCTTAACTCCTAACTCATCTCTTACTTTTATTTCAAGTTCTCTACTTTTTAAATCTTTATCATTCCAAATATATAATATCCCCTTGTTTTCAACTAGACCTTCTAAATTTATCTCGTCAAATAATTCATCGTACGCAGGTAAGGCTAAATTTAAAATTTGATGCATGTACTTTGCGGTATGCATCATTTTACTTTTAGTAGTATTTTTTATAAATTGAATAAACCAAGGTATCATTTTTGGCACATAATTCCATTTGAGAGCCAAAGGTCCTGTTGAATTTAAAAGCATAGCAGGTACATCTGCTAAAACATCGTATCTATTTAAAGACAAAGATGCATATGGTGAAAAATGTCCAGCATTACCATATGATGCTGTAGGACTACCTGGCTCGTTTCTATCAAAAATAGTCACTTCAAAACCTTTTTTTTGAAGGAATAGAGCATTCGAAATACCTTGTATACCTCCACCAATAATTCCAATTTTGTTATCCATAAAAAAGTATACTTCCCTTTTTTTAAAAATTTAAGCGACAAATTATACTTAGGCGATAGATTGATGGTTATGAACTTTAGCACTCATAACAATCCCAAATCCAATCATAGTTGCTAGCATTGATGAACCTCCGTAAGACATTATTGGTAGAGGAGATCCTACAATTGGTAACATTCCCAAGACCATAAACATATTAATTGTTACAAAAACAAAAATAGCTGAACCAAAACTATAACAAAATATTTTAGCAAAATAGCTTCTTGAAATAGTTCCAATCCAAATTACCCTGTAAATGACAACAACATAAACTAGTAAAAGGAGCAATGAGCCTAAGAAACCAAATTCTTCAGAAAATATAGTAAAAATAAAATCAGTATGCTTTTCAGGTAAAAATTCTAAATAACTTTGAGTTCCTTTTAAAAAACCTTTTCCTGTAAGTCCGCCTGATCCAACAGCAATTTTTGACTGAATAATTTGATATCCTGCCCCTAAAGGATCTCTATCAGGATTTAAAAAGGTCAAAATTCTAAGTTTTTGGTATGGTTTTAAAAACGAAATTATAAAAGGAAGTGAAACAACCGAAATTAAAAATGAATAAAAAAAATATTTATGATTTAATCCAACAAACCATAAAACAATAATTCCACTTATTGAGATTAATATCGATGTTCCAAGGTCTGGTTGAATTATCACTAAACTCATTGGTACAAAAATAATTATCAATGATGTAATAATAGAATAAAATGAATTTACGTTTTCTAGTCTCATTCTATGAAAATATTTTGCTAAACAAAGAATTATAGCTATCTTCATAAGCTCAGAAGGTTGAATATTTACAAAATACAAGTCCATCCATCTTTGTGAGCCAGATACAGTGATTCCAAAGTTAATTGTCCATATCAACATTAGAACTAATATAAAATAAACTAAATAACTAAGTGAAAACCATAATCTGATATTTATTAAAGATATGACCAACATTAATACGCTAAAAATTAGAAATTTTATAAAATGACTTTTAGTGTAAAAAAGAATCTGACCTCCATCTATAGAATACATTGTTGCGAAACTCAATATTCCTAAAAATAAAATACAAAGCAACAATATAAAATCTAATTGTTTGATTTTTTTAAAAAAATTTATTTTATTTTCTAATCTATTATGAATATACATCTAAATATTTAAATATCTTTTTGTTTCAAAGTCTTTTCTGATTTCGTGTCTATCTATTATCATCTTAAATAATTCTTTTGCTAGAGGAGCTGCTACAGATCCTCCAGATCCACCGTGCTCAACTACAACACTAAGTGCGTATCTTGGATTTTTATAAGGTCCAAATGCAATATATAAAGCATGGTCCCTTTGTTCATAAGGAATTTCTGAAGTTTTTAAATCCAATTCTCGTTCCTCTTCAGTAATTCTTTTTACTTGAGCCGTTCCAGTTTTTCCGGCAAATTGATATTTTGGATCATCTATTCTAGATCTATAAGATGTACCCATCACTTCATTGGTAGAACTAAACATTGCTTCCTGAATAATCTTAATATTTTTTTTATCTTTATACAAAGGAATATATTTATCTTTATATTTATCTTCATCTTGATTGTTTATAATTAACTTTGGATAAATTTTATATCCACCATTTGCAATTTGTGCTGTCATAAGACAAAGTTGAATTGGTGTTGTTTGTATATAACCTTGACCTATTCCAGTAATAATTGTTTCTCCAAGAAGCCAATTTCTTCCTAGAACATTTTTTTTCCACTCGGTATTTGGAATTAAGCCACTTCTCTCATTATCAAATAAACCTTTAAATACATCTTTTCCTAAACCAAATTTTTTTGCCGTTTCACTTAACCTATCCACTCCAAGTTTTCTTGCAACTTCATAAAAATAACTATCACAGGATTGTTTCATTGCATTATGTAAACTAACAAAACCATGTCCTTCTTTTTTCCAACAGTGATAAGTTTGGTCATACATTTCTGTTTTACCTTCACATTTGACAGTGAAGTTTTTGTCAATAATTCCATTTTCTAATGCTGATAGTGCTACTATTGGTTTGATAGTTGAACCTGGAGAATAATTTCCTGATATAGATTTATTCACTAACGGTTTCATTGGATTATTTCTTATTAATTGCCAATCATCTTCGTTAATTCCAAATACAAATAAATTTGGATCAAATGAGGGTGAGGAATGCATAGCAATAATTGATCCTGTATAAATATCCATCACAGAAATAGAACCTGCTTTTTCCAATAATAATTTATGAGCAAGCTCTTGAATTTTGGTATCTATGGTTAATTGAATAGTTTTTCCTTTATCACCTTGTTGAAATGCAAGCTGATTAATTCTTCTTCCATATGCATTTACCTCATATCTTTCGATAGAGTTAGATCCAATTAATTTCTTTTCAAATGATTTCTCTAAACCAATTTTTCCAACTTTAAGTTCTGGTACAAATTTATCTTTAATGCTTTCATTTGTTAGAATATCTTTTTCATTAGCCTTACTAACATATCCTAAAACATGGGTGTAATAATCTTTATATGGATATTCTCTTGAAATTGAAATTACAGGTTTTACTCCATTTAAATCATATAAATGATTATTTATTTTAGAAAAATCTTCCCAACTTAAATTATTTGATACAACTAAAGTTTCCCAGGGTTTAATATTATTTTTCTTTTTTACTATTTTTTTAAAGTGACTATCAGAAAGATTTAAAAGATCTTTTATTCTATAAATTGTATATCTAAAATCCTCTACTTCCTCTGGAATAATATGAAGCTCATAAGCTTCGAAGTTACCAGCAATAATATTATTAAAATAATCTTTAAAATCCCCTCTAACAGGTGCGAGTTTCCATTCTCTTATTCTATTTTTGTCTGAGAGAGTTAAATATTTATCATTTTGCCTGACTTGTAAAAAAAATAATCTACCTATAATTCCACCAAATATAACTATTTTAGCTGCAGTCATAATAAACATTCTTCTATTAATAGAATTTAGCTTAGTAATATTGTCACTAAATTTATTCACTAAGTCCTCTTAAGTAATAATTAAAGATGAAGGTAAAAAAGATATAAAGTAAAAATGTAAAAAAATTATTTACTAAATAATAAACGAAATTTAATTCGTAAGAAAAAACTATAAATAAAATTGAATAATTAATTGAATTTATTAAACTAATTACAAATAAAAAATAAAACCAATCTTTAATAAGATTTGGCCTAATTGTTATATTTCTTAAATATGAAGCAAATAAACAAATTAATACATAAGATAATGAACTTATACCAAGTGGAAATCCTGTCACTACATCATTAATTATTCCTGCAATAAAAACTAAAAAATAATCAAAATGTAAATTTTCTTTTAATGTAAAATAGAAAATTAACATAAACGGAAAATTAAATGAAAAATATTCAATATTTAAATAATTGAAATCAAATTCATTTAAAACTGAAATAAAAAGTACAATTATAGGAAGCCAAACATATATCTTATAAATCAAATTCTTTTTATGTAAATTTATCATTGTATTTTTCCCTTATTAATTACACAATCTCTATACTCTTTTGTTCCGAATTTAAAACCCTTAGGATTTGTAAAATTTTTTTTACATTTTTTACTATAAATCAAATTTAATTTTAAAAATTCTAATTCTTTAGTATCAACTTTATTTTGATTAATAACTTTATTTTGTGAAGTAATTTTATTTTGTAAATTTACTAATTGGGAATTTAAATTATTAATTTTTGACTCTAGTTTTTTATTTTCATTTAATAGTTTAAGATTAGTATTAGTATAAATTTCAATTTGCTCATTAAGTAAATTCAATTTTAATCTATCAGTAGTGGTTAAATATTGATTTTGATTATCAGTTTTTAATTCTACTGTTTCGGTATTCTTAATTTTTTCTTTTATAATCTCTTCTCTTTTACTATATAGCTCTGCAAAAACATATTTAAGTTGAACGAAACTACTATAAAAATTAACTTTAAAAGTTTTTAGATCCTGATTTTCTAATATTTCAATTCTTCCTACTGGTATTCCGCTTTTGAATATTGAGCCTGTTCCTGAAGTATAAACGATGCTTTTATCTTCTATATCATTCAAATAATTACCTTTAATATACTTTATTTCCCCCGCATTTTTTCCATCTCCATTAACAATTGCTTGAATATTGCCTGGGGCAATAGAAACCGGAATATTAGAATTTAAATCAGATATCAATAGAACTCTTGAAGTTGTATAATTAACCTCTACTACTTTTCCAACTAAATAATTCCTATCATAAATATTGGTTCCTATCCTAATGTTATCTTTACTACCTTTATTAATAATTAAAGATTTTAAAAATGGACTATTGTGATCAACTATTACTTTTGCTAAAATTTTATTACTCGTTAAACTGTAATCTTCTATAAGTGCCTTTAATTCTTCATTCTCGCTTCTTATAATTTTATTAGAAATCTTTTCAGATTTTAACTTTTCTATTTCAATAGCATTTTTTTCGTAATCTTTATAAAAAGATGAGTATTCAACTATATCTTCGATAGAATTTAATAAAAAATTTTCTGGGTAAGATACAATAAACGAAGATCTGTATACTATTTCATTTATTACATTTCTTGTTTGACGAACAAGTTTAATATCTAAACTAGATAATATAATTATTAATATTGATAAGAATGCTAATGTTAGTAAAGAAAACTTTTGTTTATTACTTTTTTTTAAAAAAGCAGATCGGATTGCTATTACAAAATCATCTCTGCTTGAGGCCATTCTTCTTAATATTCAGTCAGCATAGTAGAAAAAGTTTGTTCTTGATCTAAAGCTTTTCCAGTTCCAATAGCTACACACGATAAAGGATCCTCTGCTATATGAACTGGTAAACCTGTTTCTTTAGAAAATCTCTTATCAATATTTTTTAACAACGCCCCTCCTCCGGTTAAAGTTAATCCCATATCAACTAGGTCGGCTGATAATTCTGGAGGTGTAGCTTCTAATGCATCTTTAATTCCATTAACCATTTCTCTCAAAATATCATTAAGAGCTTCAGCTGTATCTTCTTCAGTAATATTTACTTCTTTAGGTGTTCCAGATCTTAAATCTCTGCCTTTTACTGGATAGGTGTTATCATTAGTAGGAATTGCAGTACCAATTTCTTTTTTAATTTTTTCAGCAGTGCTATCGCCTATCATTAAATTGTATTCTTTACGCATATAGTTAACTAGAGCTCCATCCATAGCATCTCCGGCAACTCTAAGAGATTTTGAATAAACTAAACCTCCTAAAGACATAACAGCTATTTCACTTGTACCTCCTCCTATATCAACCACCATTGAACCAGTCGCTTCTGAAATTGGAAGTCCAGCGCCTATTGCAGCGGCTATTGGCTCTTCAATTAATTGGACTCTTCTAGCTCCAGCTGCTAAGGCACTATCTTGTATCGCTTTTCTTTCAACAGGTGTAGAGCCGGTTGGTACACAAATTAAAATTCTTGGATTTGCAAATGTGCTTCCTTTATGAACTTTTTTAATAAAATGTTTTATCATTTCTTCAGTAACAATAAAATCTGCTATTACACCATCTCTTAAAGGTCTGATGGCACTAATATTACCAGGGGTTCTTCCTAGCATTGTTTTAGCTTCATCTCCAACTGCCAAAACTTGTTTTTTTCCCTTTTGATCAACAATGGCAACAACCGAAGGTTCATTTAAAACTACTCCTTGTCCCTTAACAACAACTAAAGTATTGGCTGTTCCTAGATCTATAGCCATATCTTGGCTCCATATTTTCTTAACTCTTTCAAATAATCCCATTTATATTCCTTTAACTTTTTGACTTTTTTGCTCCATAGGAGTTTGTTCCATTGGTGCAGTTTTTTCCCTCTTAATAATCATCTTATTTAATGCATTAATATATGCATTAGCAGATGCAACTAATGTATCTGTATCTGCGGCTTGACCAACCGTTGTTTTTCCATTTTCCTCAATTTTAACACTCACCGTAGCTTGTGCATCTGTTCCCTCTGTAACTGCGTGAACTTGATAAAGTTGAAGATTTACATCATGTGGATACAAAGTTTTTATACATTTAAATATAGCATCTACTGGACCATCTCCAGTTTCTACCGCTTGCTTTACGTCTCCGTAAACATCTAAAGTCATTTCAGCCTTTTGAGGTTCTCCTGTTCCTGCATAAACCTTTAATGATTTTAGATTAATCGCATTAACTTTATTGTCAATAATCAAGCTATCATCAATTAAAGCAATTATATCCTCGTCATAAACATGTTTTTTTTTATCTGCTAGAACTTTGAATTTTGCAAAAGCATTACTAACAACATCGTCTGTTAAATCAGGGTAACCTAAACTATTTAACTTATCCTTAAAAGCATGTCTTCCAGAATGTTTACCCATAACTAAAGAAGTTTGTTTTACTCCAACACTTTCAGGTGTCATAATTTCATAAGTTTGTCTATTCTTTAACATTCCATCCTGGTGGATACCAGCTTCATGTGCAAAAGCATTTTTTCCAACAATTGCTTTATTATATTGAACAGGAAATCCAGTTGCATTTGAAACAATTTTTGAAGCTTTGCTTAAAAGTTTTGTATTTATTCCTGTTTCATATGGCATTAAATCTGGTCTTGTTTTAATTGCCATTACAATTTCTTCTAAAGCAGCATTGCCTGCTCTTTCACCTAAGCCATTTATAGTACATTCAACTTGTCTAGCACCTGCTTGTACTCCTGCTAAAGAATTTGCAACTGCCAAACCTAAATCATTATGACAATGAGTAGATAAAATTGCTTTATCTATATTTGGAACTTTGTTCAACAAAGTTTCAATAATCACTGTAAATTCTGACGGTATAGTGTAACCAACTGTATCAGGAATATTAATTGTAGTAGCCCCTTTTTTAATAGCAAGTTCTACAGTTTTGCACATATAATCTAAGTCAGTTCTTGTTCCATCTTCACATGACCACTCAACATCATCTGTAAACTTTCTTGCATATGCAACATGTTTACCAACTGACTCATAAACATCCTCAGGTGACATATTAAGTTTATGTTTCATGTGTAATGGACTTGTTGAAATAAAAGTATGTATTCTAAATCTTGATGCATGTTTTAAGGCTTCATAAGCTCTATCAATATCTTTGATGGAATGTCTTGAAAGACCTGCGGGTATAGAGTTTTTCAAAATTTTACTTACTTCAGAAACAGCTTCAAAATCTCCTGGAGAAGCAATTGGAAAACCAGCTTCAATAATATCAATCCCTAATTCATCAAATACTCTTGCTATTTGAATTTTTTCTTCCAAACTCATGGATGCACCTGGCGATTGCTCACCATCTCTCATAGTAGTATCAAATATAATTACTCTATCTTTATTCTTCATAAGTTAATTTTTTTTGAAAATCTATAATACAATCTATAAGAGAGATTGCAAAATAATTAGTTAAATTCCTTTTATTAATAGGCCATTTTAGGCCTACTTAAAATTAATTGTAAATAGACTCAATTTTAGGCATTAAATTTAAAAGTTCTTTTGTGTATTCATGCTCTGGTTTTAAAAATAAATCTTCTGTATTCGAAACCTCACATAATTTACCGTCTTTCAATACTCCAATTCTATCACACATCTGTCTAACAACAGGCAAGTCATGGCTTATAAATAATATTGTTAAATTCAATTGCTCTTGAAGGTCTTTTAATAAGTTTAATATTTGAGCCTGAATACTAACATCCAAGGCTGAAGTTGGTTCATCACAAACTAGAAGTCTTGGTTGTGTAGCTAGAGCTCTTGCAATAGATATCCTTTGTCTTTGACCTCCAGAAAATTCATGTGGATATCGATCAGCTGATTTTTGAGTTAGCTCAACTGACTCTAACAAATCAAAAATATAATTTTCTAAATCGGCATTAGTTATAGAAGGATTGTGTAATTTAATTGGTTCCGAAATTATTTCATATACTTTTAATCTACCATTTAACGAGGAGTAAGGATCTTGAAATATCATTTGTATTTGTTTTCTAAATTTCATCATTTCAGATTTCTTTTTAATTTTTGTTATACAAATATTATCAAAAAATATATCTCCTGAGGATGGTTTAAATAGGTTTACTATCATTTTTGCAATTGTAGATTTTCCACTCCCACTTTCACCCACTAATCCAAAAGATTCTCCTTCTTTTATTTTAAATGAAACATTGTTTACAGCTATTACAGAATTTTTTGAATTTTCAGTAAAAAAATTATCATCAAAACTTTTACTCAAATTTTTTACTTGCACCAAATCTTGTTTTATAATTTTTTTTTTTGTCCATCTATTTAATATCTTGATACTGTTATCTTTATTTTTTTTATTTTCTTTTTCAATAATTACAAATCTTGAAATCTTTTTATTTGTAGGAGGTACAGAACTAACTAAACTTTTAGTATAAGTTTTTTTGGGTTTGGTTAATATTTCTTTAGTAGTACCAATCTCAACTAAATCTCCACTTTTCATTACAGCAACACGATCAGTAGTTTCTGCTATAACACCCATATCATGGGTAATTAAAATTACTGCAAGATTTCTTTCCTTGGTTAACTTTTTAATTAAATCAAGAATTTGTGATTGAATTGAAACATCTAAAGCTGTAGTTGGTTCATCAGCAATCAAAAGTTCAGGTTCACAACATAATGCAAGTGAAATCACTACTCTTTGCCTCATCCCACCAGAAAATTGATGAGGATAATTATCAAATCTTATCTCAGCGTCTTTTATTCCAACTTCTTTTAATAAACTTATGGATTTATTTTTTGCTTCTTCTTTACTCAATTTAAGATGTGTTTGAATAGTTTCTATTAACTGCTCACCAACTGTAAGTATTGGGTTAAGAGATGTTTGAGGATCTTGAAATATTAGGCCGATTTTATTACCTCTATATTTAATAATATTCATAGGATCCTCATGAATATTAAGGTCCCCCAAAATGACTGAACCACTTGAAACTTTGCCTGGCTCATCTATCAAATTGATTATAGCATTTCCTACCGTACTTTTTCCTGAACCAGACTCTCCTACTAAACCAAGGATTTCTCCTTTATTTACTTCAATATTTACGTTTTTTGCAGCATTAATAGTTTCTCTTCTCATTTGATAATCAACACTTAGATTATTAATTTTTAAGTAACTCATTTTTTTAACCTTGGATTTAAAGTATCTCTCATCCAATCCCCTAATAAATTAATTGAAAATGCTAAAATCACTAAAAAAATTGCTGGAAAAAAAGTAATCCACCATTCTCCTGAAAATAAAAAATCATTACCTAATCTAATCAATGTGCCTAAAGAAGGAGTTGTTGGAGGAACGCCCACACCTAAAAAACTTAAGGTAGACTCAGCTATTATTGCAAGTGCAAGACCAATAGTTCCTATTACTAATACTGGTCTTAAAATATTTGGCAAAATATGCTTAAACATAATAATTATATTTGAAACTCCTATTATAGTTGAAGCAGAAACATAATCTTTGTTCTTTTCAACTAAAGTTGCAGCTCTTGATACTCTTGCAAATTGTGGCCATTCAGAAATTCCAATTGCAAATATCAAAACATAAATAGCCATTTCATCATGCATCTCTCTTGAAATTAATCCTCTTGCTATACCATCAACTAAAAGAGCCATTAAGATACTTGGTACTGTTAATTGAACATCTGTTAATCTCATAACAATCATCTCATATTTTCCACCAAAATATCCTGCTGTTAATCCTAAACCAACTCCTAACAACAAACTAAAAATTATTGCTGAAAAACCAACAATTAGAGAAATTCTAGATCCATATAAAATAGTAGACAGCATGTCTCTTCCTTGACCATCTGTCCCCAAAATAAATTTTGAAAGACCATTTTCTGTCCATGAAGGAGGAGTAAATGCATCCATCAAAGATAAAGAGGATGGATCAAAAGGATTATAAGGAGTTACAAGCTCTACAAAAAAGGAACAGAAAAAAATTATACATAAGATAACTGAGGAAGTGATTGCTGTCGCAGAGTTAATAAAGCTATGATATATATCGCTATCTTTTATTCTCACCCAAGTACTAATATTATTGTTATCCACTTGCTGTGTCTCCTTTAACTCTAATTCTTGGATCAATAAAATAATATAAAATATCAACTATAAAATTAATCATAACAAAAACAAAAGCTATAAAAACTAAATAAGCAGACATAATTGGTATATCTACAAATTGGACTGCTTGGATAAATAAAAATCCCATCCCTGGCCACTGAAAAACTGTTTCAGTAATTATTGAAAATGCAATTAGTGTTCCTATATTAATTCCAGCTATAGTAATTACTGGTATCAATCCATTTTTTAATGCATGTTTGTATTTTATGCTATTTTCACTAATACCACGGGCACGAGCAAATTTTATATAGTCTGTTTGTAAAATCTCCATCATCTCAGCTCGAACAAGTCTAATAATATATGTCATTTGAAAAAGACTGAGAGTAACTGAAGGAAGAATTATTGCTTTTAATCCAGAGATAGTTAAAAATCCAGTAGTCCAAAATCCTAAATCTACTACTTCACCTCTTCCAAAAGATGGCAATATTCCTAAAATTACTGCAAATAAATAAATAAATAATATACCAATAACAAATGTTGGTAGCGAAACTCCTAGTAATGAAATTGCTAAGACGATATCGCTTAAAAAACCTTTCCTTTTTATTCCAGTATAAACCCCTAATAATGTTCCAGTTAATAAAGCAATTAAAGCTGAAATTACTACTAATTCAATTGTTGCTGGCAGTCTCTCAACTATCAACTCCGAAACAGGTCGTCTTAATTGATAAGAAATGCCAAATTCTCCTTTAGATGCATTAACTACAAATTTAGAAAATTGAATGTGAATAGGATCCATTAATCCTAACGTTTTTCTAAGTTCTGCTCTTTCCTCATCTGAAGTTTCTTCTCCAACCATATTGTTTATTGGATCTCCAACAAAATTAAATAGTGAAAAAGACACAAAGGCAACCACAAGCATTACCATGGCTGATTGAAATAAACGTTTAAAAAAATATTTTATCAATTTAAGAAGATTATGAATTTACAAGCCCTTTAATTTAATAAAGGGCTTGTAATAATTTTAAATTAATTAAAACTAGCAGTACGGAATAACGGTTCGTTATTCGGTCTGATAGGAACATCAATGTTGCTTTTAGATGCCCAAGAAATTACTTGGTGATGTAAAGGAAGATAAGAAATATCATCTTTAACAATTTTCCATGCTTTTGCTATTGCTGCATTTCTTTTATCTAAATCAACTTCACCTTCCATAACTCTGATTGCATCATCTACATCTGAATTACTGAAGTTTACTTTGTTCCAGCTTGCGCCAGTTTCATATAAGTAATGAAATACGTAGTGACTATCTAAAGTAGGCACACCCCACCCTAACATATAAAAATCACCTTGATCATCTTTAAGCTCTTTGAAATGTTTACTTTTAGTTTGAGCAAATAGATTTACGTTAACACCGATTTTACCTAACATTCCAACAACAGCAGTACAAATTGCTTCATCATTTACATATCTATCGTTAGGACATCTTAGTTCTACATCAAAACCATTTGGATAACCTGCATCTGCTAACAATTTTTTTGCTGCATCTACATCATAAGGTAATCTCTTATCAAGTTCATCAGTGTAACCATTTACACCTGGAAAAGTTATAATACCAGCAGGTTCACTTAAACCTCTCATAACTTTTTTCTTGATAGCCTCAATATCAATTGCTTGGTATAGAGCTTGTCTAACCTCTTTTTTTTTAAATGGATTATCTCCTGTGTTACCAGATCTTAATTTATCAGCTGCTTGATCCATTCCCAAGAAAATAGTTCTCATCTGAGCAGTACTTTCAACTTTATGCCCTGAAGAAGATCCTATTCGTTTTAAATCTTGGACTGGGGCATCGGTAACTAAATCTATCTCACCAGATAATAACGCTGCTACTCTAGTCGCTGCATTTTTAATTGGAAGTAATTCAATTTGAGTTACACTCTTATCTTTCATTTCACCCCACCAGTGTTTATTTCGTTTAAACACTGTTTTTGTGTTAGGTTCTCTTAAAGTAATTTTAAATGGTCCGGTTCCTAAAGCATTTGTAGCAGAAAAAGTTTCTTGCCCTGCATCCCAGTTTTGTGAAGTCATTGCAAAATTTTCTTCTGACCATTGTCTCGACATTACAAAAATATTAGATAATTGGTTCAAAAGAATTGGGTTTGGTTTACTTGTTTTAATTTGAACTGTGTAATTATCGATAGCTTTAACTCCAGAAATAGTACTAATATATTCTTTAAAATCTGATGTAGGTTGTTTTGCTCTTAATATACTAAATACAACATCTTCAGATGTCATCTTTTGTCCATTAGAAAACTTTACATCTTCTCTTAAAAAAAAGTACCATGTGTTTGGATCCACTGCTTTCCATTTTGTTGCTAAAGCAGGTCCAATTTTCATGTCTAGACCTCTTTGAACGAGTGCTTCGTATACCTGTCTAGATACCTGGGTTGTTGGACCTTCGTTTTGCGCGTGTGGGTCTAGTGTAAGACTATCCCCTTGCATTGACCACTTAATCGTTTTTGCCCATGCAGAAGAAAATCCAAATACTAGAACCAATGATAATAGTATTCTTATTATATTTTTAACCTTCATTATTCCCCTCTTTTTAAATTTAAAGAAAAGTATAAGTGAAATAATTGAATAATTGTAGCAATAAATTTCTAATAATAATTAACTTTTATCGCTATCAACCAATTTTTTCTTACCAATCCAAGGCATCATAGCTCTTAGTTGAGCACCAACCTTTTCCACTGGATGTTCTGCTAATTCTGCTCTAGTTGCAAGGAAGTTTTTTTGACCATTTTTACATTCATCCATCCATTCTTTAGTAAATTTTCCAGATTGTATTTCAGATAAAATTTCTTTCATTCTTTTTTTTGTTTCCTCTTTATTTATAATTCTTGGACCAGATTTATATTCTCCGTATTCTGCAGTATTTGATATAGAGTAGTTCATATTTGCTATCCCGCCTTCATAAATTAAATCAACAATTAATTTAACCTCATGCACAGTTTCAAAATATGCCATCTCAGGCTCATAACCTGCTTCAACTAATGTTTCATAACCATTTTTCATAAGCTCAACTAATCCACCACATAAAACTGATTGCTCACCAAACAAATCTGTTTCAACTTCATCTTTAAATGTAGTTTCAATAATTCCAGATCTTCCTCCACCAACAGCTGAAGCATAAGATAAAGCTAGATCTCTTGCTTTTCCGGAACCATCTTGATGTACTGCAAACAAGCATGGAACTCCACCACCTTTTTCATATTCACTTCTAACTAAATGACCAGGTCCTTTGGGAGCAACCATAAAAACATCTAAATCTTTTCTTGCTTTAATTAAGTCGTAATGAACATTTAACCCATGCGCAAAAGCAATACTTGTTCCTTCTCTGACCCTTTGTTCGATATGATGTTTATATATTTCTGCTTGTAATTCATCAGGAGTTAAAATCATTACAACGTCTGCCCAAGCAGCTGCATCAGATAAATTCATTACTCTTAAACCTTTGGACTCTGCTTTTGCAATGCTAGATGAACCTTCTCTTAATGCTACAACAATTTCTTTTACTCCACTATCTCTTAAGTTTAGAGCATGTGCATGTCCTTGACTACCATAGCCAAAAATCGCTATTTTTTTATCTTTAATTAGATTTACATCAGCATCTTTTTCATAAAACATTTTCATCTTTTATTCTCCTCATTAAATTTATTTAAAAATTTCTGCTCCTCTAGTCATGGCTATAGCCCCTGTTCTTGAGGTGCTTATAAGACCAAGGGGTTTTAGTTTTTTACTCATCTTATCTATATCTCTTCTAAGCGCTGTTATTTGAATTACGACAGAAAGTTTAGTTTTGTCTAATACTACTGGATTAAAGTTTTTACAAACTTTAATACACTTGTCTAACTTTTTTTTATTTCCAACAACTTTAAGTAATGCCATTTCTTTAAAAATTACTTTTTTATCCTCTCTTTTAAAGTCTGCAACTTTATGTACTGGCACTAATTTTCGTAATTGTAATTTAATTTGATCAATTACTTGAGGAGTACCAGTGGTAACTATAGTAATTCTTGAAATATTTTTTATCTGATCAACTTCAGCTACAGCTAATGATTCAATATTGTAACCCCTTCCAGAAAATAAACCTACAACCCTTGCTAATACTCCAGATTCATTATCAACCCAAACAACAATAATATGAGTATCTGATTTTCCTTTTTTAGTAGGTATGCTATATGCTGATTTAGGATTTGCCATCAAACTAACGTTTTTCCTTTTTCAGTAATTTTTTTCTCTTTTTCATCATTGGGACCTAAAATCATTTGATTATGTGGTTTTCCTGATGGTATCATTGGAAAACAGTTTTCATTTGGATCTACTTGACAATCAAATATTACAGGACCACTATGATTAACCATTTCTTTGATTTTAGTATCTAGTTCATTAGGATTATCAACTTTAATTCCCTTACATCCATAAGCTTCAGCTAATTTGACAAAATCAGGTAATGCTTCTGTATAACTTTCTGAGTAATTTTTTTCATGAAGTAATTCCTGCCATTGTCTTACCATTCCCATATATTGGTTATTTAAAATAAAAATTTTAATAGGTAAATTATATTGAACAGCTGTAGACATTTCTTGCATTGTCATTAATACTGAAGCCTCTCCGGCTATATCAATAACAAGTTTATCTGGATGTGCAATTTGAACACCCACTGCTGCGGGAAGACCATAACCCATGGTTCCAAGCCCTCCAGATGTCATCCATCTGTTAGGTTTGTTAAATTTATAATGTTGTGCTGCCCACATCTGATGCTGACCAACTTCTGTAGTAATAAAAGTGTCTTCATTTTTCGTTAATTCATATAATCTTTGAACTGCATGTTGAGGTTTTATAGTTGTCTCACTATTAATAAAGCTAAGAGAGTCTTTTGATCTCCATTTTTGGATCTGTTCCCACCATTTTGATATATTTTGTTTATTTGAAGTTTTAAAGCCATTTTGTTTTTTTTTGATCTTTTTTATAACTACTTTAAGAACTTCATTAACATCTCCTACAATTGCTAAATCTACTTTTATAATTTTATTTATTGAAGAAGGATCAATATCAATATGAACTTTTTTAGATTTTGGTGAAAATTCATCAATCTTGCCCGTTATTCTGTCATCAAATCTTGCTCCAATATTAATTAACAAATCACAATCATGCATAGCATTGTTTGCCTCATAGGTACCATGCATTCCTAACATTCCAATAAACTGATTATCGTCTCCTGGAAATGCGCCTAATCCTTGCAAAGTTGATGTGATTGGAAAACCAATTAGTCTAATAAATTCTCTTAAAGTTTCACTTGCCTTTGGACCAGAGTTGATCACTCCTCCACCTGTATAAATTACAGGTTTTTTTGATTTAGAAATCAAATTAATTAATTTATCTATCTCACCCTGGAAAAATTTTTTATGAATTTTACCGTTAAGTTTTTTTTCTTTTTTTGGTTTCGAATAACTAATTTTAGCAAATTGAATATCTTTTGGAATGTCTACTAAAACAGGACCAGGCCTTCCTGTTGTTGCAACCCTAAAAGCCTCATGAATAATTTTTGATAAATCTTTAATATCTTTTACTAACCAATTATGCTTAGTACACGGTCTGGTAATTCCAGTTGTATCACATTCCTGAAATGCATCTGTACCAATTAAATGAGTAGGTACTTGTCCAGATATACATACAAGTGGTATTGAGTCCATATATGCATCAGTTAAAGCAGTTACAACATTAGTAGCTCCTGGTCCAGAAGTTACTAAAACTACCCCAGGCTTCCCAGAAGATCTTGCATAACCTTCAGCTGCATGTCCTGCTCCTTGTTCATGTCTAACTAAGATATGTTTAATAGAGGTATGATTTTTTAATTCATCATAAATTGGTAAAACCGCTCCTCCAGGATATCCAAAAATATGTTTTACATTCTGATCTTCAAGACATT